>JAAWBF010000165.1 GCA_022792555.1 Oscillospiraceae bacterium | reverse complement strand
TCCCCTCTGGCGCAAAAGGGAGGAGAAGCCGGGCCAGAACTACCAGCCAGATGTAATACTGCCATCGTTTGCTCAGTCTGTCCCGCACCAGCGGCTTTATGAGGAGCAGTACAAGGATCAGCAGAGCGCCGGACAGGGACAGGGAGAGTACAGTCTTAAAACACTCGCTCATGTGTCCTCCCGCTCCCAGAACTGCTTCAGCTCCTCATAGTCCTCGGCTGTCAGCGCCTCCTGCTGGATGAGGGCGGCTACCAACCCTTTAGCGCTCCCCGCATAGAGTTTGTTGACCAGGGTTCGTGTCTGAGCCGCCTGATACTCTGCCTGCTTGACCAGAGCGGTGTACTCATTGCGGCGGCCAACTTTTGTCGTTTTGAGCAGTCCCTTTTCCACCAGCCGGGACAGCAGGGTGATCACGGTGTTTTTCTGCCAGCCCTTCCCTGCCGCAGCCAGGCGGTCCATAATCACCGCGTACATCGCCTTCCCATCCTCTGCCCAGATGATCTTCATCAGTTCCAGCTCGGAATCGGAAATCTGTGGTACCATAGTGTTTCCTCCTATCATAACAAGTTGTAGTCTGCTTTTAAGATAACACAGTGTAGTCTAAATGTCAACCGCTCCTTTGCCCGATCTGAACGCTATAAAGGTGATTTTCTATTTCGCTCCCGCGGGAGCGAAACCTCCCGTACAGCAGAAAACGGCGGTGACACACTGCCACCGCCGTCAGTCCCTCTATTCCGTCCCTTCCGGGGCTGTCTGTAAAAATGCCGTAATGGCCTGGGCCGCCTGTTCCACCGGATTATCTGTCATATCCAGCCAGAGGACCTCTCGGTCCCGCCGGAACCATGCCATCTGCCGTTTGGCGAAGCGCTTAATCGCCCGGCCCAAGGCGTCCTCCAGAGCCGCCCTGCTGTCCAGCTTTCCGGTCAGATACCAGAGCAGATAGCGGTATTCCAGGCCCAGACCCTCTAAAAATCCGTCCGAAACTCCGGCGGCACGCAGGGCCGCCACTTCTTCTATCATGCCGTTATCCAGCCGCCGCCGGAGCCGCTGGTCAATCCGGCGGCAGACCTCCTCCCTGGGATAGGTGACACCCAACAGCAGACAGTGGTATCTGGGTTGACAGGGGGCCTCACCGCCCCCCATCCTTGCTTTCTCCACCAGGCGGATGAGGCGCTGCCGGTTACGGCGCTCGCTCTCGTTGAGCTCCCCGCCAGTCTCCGCCTGCCATAGAGCATAGAGTGCTTCCGCATTCTGTCCCTCCAGGCTAGCCCGCAGGGCCGGGTCCGGCGGAACGTCCACAAAGGAAAAGCCCTCTGTGACCGCCCGGACATAGAGCCCCGTCCCCCCTACCAGAAAGGGCAGCTTTCCCCGCTTCAAAATCCCATCAATGGCGCCGTATGCCCCCTGCTGAAAGTCGGCCACCGAGTAGGGCTGATCTGGGTCGACCACATCCAACATGTGGTGGGGAACCCCCTCCATCTCCTCCGGTGTGATCTTACCCGTCCCTAGGTCCAGCCCGCGATAGACCTGCCGGGAGTCTGCCGAGACGATCTCCCCTTGAAATCGCTTGGCCAGTTCCACTCCCAGTCCGCTCTTTCCACAGGCAGTGGTCCCCAGCACGACGACTAAAGTTGGACAAGTCAAATCCGCTCTCTCCCCTCTCACCGAATCCGGATGGCCAGGGGCCAGCCTGAGACGGTATAAAACAACAGGGCAGGGTAGTGGACCTGACTGGCCGCCTTGGCGAAGAGATAGGCGGTCTGCACCGACAGCTCCTTCTCATAGGCGGGCCGCATGAAGTCCTCCTCCCACTGCTCCTGGTCCAAAATCCCGCAGTAGCCGGTCAGCCAGTCCCCTTCCTCTACCCGGCTTAACTCCCGTTTCCAGTAGACCCGCTCGGCCAGGGGCTTGGGGTGGATCTTTACTTTTGTACAGCAGGCCTCGTAAAACCGATCTGGATCGGCCCGGAATAAGAACTCATGGACTGGATACAGCCCATCCAGCAGCACAATTAGCCGATCCAGATACCCCCAGGGGTCAAAGGCCCGGCCATAGCGCGCCTGGAACCGCTCGGTGCGCAGCAGGGGCAGCTTGGGCAAATCCGCATCCTCATCCTGGAGCCAGAGGTAGAGCTGTCCCGCCAGCCCCTCTAGCTCATGGGTACTGTAGGCGTTGTCCTGGCTCATCTCAGGCCGGTCTGACGGCGGGTGGGCCAGCATCGCAGGCAGACGTTCAATTTTTATCTCTTTCATGTTGCTCTCTCTTATCCATCCTCCGGCTTTCCCATCTCTGCGGAGAGAAAACCGTACAATTTTTTATCAAACTGATTATAGTATAGCATATCCATTCAGACTTTAAAAGATGGGGAACAGCGCCGGTAGTGTCCGCCGCGAAGATTTATTTGCGTCTTTCCCCCGCCGGAGACGGGGAAGCACAGATAAAAACTCTGTATTTGGGACACTCCCACCAGCGCACTTGTATCTCGACCTGTGGTATGCTACAATTATTCCTTCAGAGAGGAGGGGGGACCGTGAAGCGCGTAACCGATAAGGCTTATTATACGTTTTCCGTCTCTGCTGCCGCCAGATCGGGGCTTGCGGTCAAGTGTCCCAAATGCGGTAAGGCCGGTCTCGTAACGGCTGATAAATCCAATGTCTCTTTCACCTGTACCAGCTGCGGCACATCCAAAACAATGCGGCAAACCGCCTACTGCTATGAGGTTGAAAATCTGTGTGTTCAGTGCGGACGCTTTTATCGGGTCCATATTTTTGACTGCAAAAAACAGCCCTTTCCTGTTTTGGAGGTCTCCTGCCCCTATTGCGGCGCTCAAATGCCGGGACGAGTCCAGAAAAAAGCTTGTTGCCTCCATATAGATCGGATCAAGGGTGGCCGGGAGCCCTTTTTTAGACTCAAGCTCTGGTTCTTAACGACCTATCGTGGGAAACCCGTCTGGGCGCTGAACCGCGCCCATTTGATCTATCTAATCGACTATCTCAGCGCCGATCTGCGCGAAAAGCCTTTTTCTCCCCATACCACAATGAGAACACAGGCAGACCAGCTCCCCACCTTTATGAAGACGGCAAAAAACCGGGCAGGCATTGTAAAATGCCTGAAAAAAATGGGGAGAACCTAAAAAACGGGAACAGCCGTCAGCTGTTCCCGTTTTTCTTGTTATGCAGGGCAGAGAATGCCGGAAAATCAGCCCAGGACACGGACGCGGATCACGCCCTCCAGGGCCTGGAGCTCGGCGGCTATAGCGTCAGAGACAGCGCCGTTGACATCCAGCACGGTGTAGCCATAGTCCTTGCGGGTGGCGTCGGCGGAGCCAGCCACCGCAATACCGGCCTTGGCCACTACATCGTTGATCTTGCCCACCAGGGCGGCGTCGTTCTTGCGGATGACGCAGATCCGGGCAGAGCCGGCCCAGTCCTTGACCAGGTTGGGCAGGTTGACCGAGTTCTTGATGTTGCCGAAGCGCAGGTAGCCGTCAATCTCCTGGGAGGCCATGACAGCGCAGTTCTCCTCGGACTCAGGGCTGGAAGCGCCCAAGTGGGGGATGCAGACTACGTTCTCGTTGGCCACCAGCTTATTGTTGGGGAAGTCGGTGACATAGCAGGCCACCTTGCCGCTCTCGATTCCGGCCAGGACTGCGTCATCGTTGACCAGGCCACCCCGGGCCAGGTTGATGATCCGGGCGCCGTCCTTCATCATGGCGATGGTGTCGGCATTGATGGTGTCCTTGGTATCGGGATTGAAGGGGACGTGGATGGTGAAGTAGTCGCCCTGCTTAAACAGCGGGTCGATGGAGTCGAACACCTTCACGCGGGGGTCCAGGGCCAGGGCGGCCTTGGGGGAGAGGAAGGGGTCGTAGCCAATAACCGTCATCCCCAGATCCAGGGCGGCGTTGGCCACCAGCGCACCGATGGCGCCCAGGCCGATGACGGACAGGGTCTTGCCCATGATCTCAGGGCCGACAAACTGACTTTTGCCCTTTTCCACCACTTTTTCCACCTCGGCGCCCTCGGCGGCCTGGGCCTTGCACCAGCCGATACCGGCGGGGATCTTCCGGGAGGACATAAGCAGGGCGCAGATGGCCAGCTCCTTTACCGCATTGGCGTTGGCGCCGGGGGTGTTAAAGACCACAATGCCGGCCTCGGCACAACGGTCCAGGGGGATATTGTTGGTGCCGGCCCCGGCGCGGGCGATGGCCTTCAGGTTGGCAGGGAACTCGTATTCATGCATGGCGGCGGAGCGGACCAGAACGCCGTCCTCGTTGTCCAGGGCGTCGCCAATCTCATAGAGGTCTTTGTCCAGCACGGCCAGGCCGTTCTTGGAGATTTTATTCATCGTCTTAATGCGAAACAACGTAAACTCCTCCTTACTCTGCCGCCTCCCGTGTATACCGGTGTTCAGACGAGGCGGCGATCCTAATACTTAACAGATTCCCTTCCGAAAGGGGAAACCGGCAATTGGAACGGTCAGCAGCAGTCCCAGCTGTAGCCCACATGGGAAAAGTCCCGCTTTTTCAATGCCTCCCGGTTGATGAAGAAATTGGCCACACCGCAATCTCCCCAGAGGATCAGCGTCTCCTTCCCGCAAAACTCGCTGTCCAGCTGGAACAGCAGGGTGTCCAGATCCCCGTTCCGGCTGCTGCTTCGGGGGTCGTCCTGGGTAAAGTGAGGATAGCCGCCCAACCGGTGGGCATCACCGATGTCCTCCTCTTCAGCCTCGTCCTCGTCAGGTTCAAACAGGATGTCTTGGACGGGCTCAGGAAGCAGTCGGTACAGCGCCCAAATATCGTCCGCCTGGGCGTTGGGACAGCGCTTATTCCACTGGGCAACAACGTTTTCCTGAAACCGAAAGTCCTCCTTGGCAATCTGGACAGTCTGGGGTGTACCAAAGCGAATCCGGCAGGGCCGGGCAATGGGGGTCTCGTCCACCTCGGCCGGGTCAGGCTGTTTCGCGGTCACATCCTCCAGGGCGAGGGCGGCATCCACCGTCTCGTAATAGATTACCCGAAAACCGTCCTGATTGGTCATCTGGTCGAAATCCATCCCAAACACGTCGTCCCGCCCGGTGAAAAATTGGAGCAGGCCGGTGTGGGGAAAGTCGGGCAGGCCAGACAGCTGGGTGCAGTCCACCTGGGCCAGGAAAACCAGAGGGATTCCTTTGCCATCCACCGGCCAGGGCATGTCCTGGGGCAGATAGGGGGTGCCCCCTACCTTGCTCTCAAACAGGCCGCCCTCCCCCGGCTCCAGGGTAAAGGGGAGTACCAGCTCCTGATTGGCCTGCTGGATCTCTTGGACAATCTGTTGGATCAGCTCCGCATCTGTCATGACGGATACCCCCTTATGATCCGTTCTCCGCCCCCAAACGGGGGCGGAGAAATCAAGGTTTTAAAGGTCTTAGATGCTGGCGTCGAACTTCTTAATGAACTCGCACAGGGCCTCGACGCCCTCGGTGGGCATGGCGTTGTAGATAGAGGCGCGCAGGCCGCCTGTGGAGCGGTGGCCCTTCAGGTTGGTGAAGCCGGCCTCGGTGGCCTCCTTGACAAACTTAGCGTCCAGCTCGTCATTGTCGGCGCGGAAGGTGACGTTCATGTCGGAGCGGGAGCCAGGCTCGGCGTTGCAGGTGAAGTGCTTGGAGGAATCCAGCAGATCGTAGAGCATGGCGGCCTTGTGGTGCTTGATCTTCTCCATACCGGCGACACCGCCCTGCTTCTCCAGCCAATCCATCACCAGGCCGAGGATATAGATGCACCAGCAGGGAGGGGTGTTATACATAGAGTCCTTGTCAATCTGAGTCTTGTAGTTGAACATCAGCGGGGTGTTGGGCAGCTCGTGGCCGGCCAGATCTTCCCGGATGATGACAACGGTCAGGCCGGCGGGGGCCATGTTCTTCTGAGCGCCGGCATAAATCAGGCCGTACTTGCTCACATCCACCGGGCGGGACATGATGTTGGAGGACATATCGCACACCAGGGGGATATCACCGGTCTCAGGGACATACTGCCACTCGGTGCCGTAGATGGTATTGTTGGCGCAGTAGTGGAAATAGGAGGCGTCAGGGGAGAGGACGATCTTGTCCTGGGCGGGAATATAGGTGTGCTTCTTGTCCTCGGAGGAGACAGCAATGTGGACCTCGCCGTACTTTTTGGCCTCCTTAGAAGCGATGGTGGAGAAGTTGCCGGTTACAGCATAGTCGGCCTTGCCGGTGCGGCCAATCAGGTTCATGGGGATCATGGAGAACTGGCTGGAAGCGCCGCCCTGCAGGAAAAGGACCTTATAGTTGTCCGGCACACCGAAGAGCTTACGGAACTTGGCCATGGTGTCCACAAAGATCTTGTCATAGACCTTGGAGCGGTGGCTCATCTCCATGACGGACATGCCGGAGCCCTGATAATTGGTGATCTCGGCGCCCGCCCGCTCCAGCACCTCCAGGGGAAGGATGGAAGGACCTGCCGAAAAGTTATACACGCGCTGGTTTCCCATGATAAACAACCTCCATTTTTTGTGTACCTGCCCCCCGGAAGTACCGGCGGACAAAGCGTTAATTCCATGGGATACATTATAGCATTCCATTTCAGGATGTCAATGCGGCTGGTGGAAAATTTCGACTTTCAGGTTCAGATTTTGCCACACCAGCAACAAGGGCAGTCCTTCCAGCCTCTAGGGACAGGGAACATAACGAGATTCTATTGACAATTTTGTGCGTTTTATGCGGTCAACCGTGATTCAAATTTGGAATAGGTTTTCCTTCTGATTTGTACACAATTCCTTGCATAGCGCTATGGATTGTGCTACAATACGCCTATAACCCGTAGTTTAGTTTTCCGTCCATTCGTCCCGGAGCAGGGACGGCGCGGGACAGAACGATATGTCGCAGATCAGGGGGGCATAACAACATGCAGCTTTGTAGGATTCGGGACATTCTGGACGCCGTAGTCCTCTGCGGAGCCGACCGGTTAAACTGTGAGGTCCGCTCCGCCTGTGGCAGCGACTTTATGAGCGATGTGCTGGCCTATGTGAAGGATCAGGCTGTTCTCCTCACCGGTCTGGTCAATCCCCAGGTGGTGCGGACAGCCGATATGATGGAGATGAAATGTATTGTTTTCGTCCGGGGCAAATCTCCTGGAGAAGCTATCGTCACCATGGCAGAAGCACGCGGCATTGTTGTCATGTCCAGCAATAAACGGATGTACGATGCCTGCGGGCTTCTCTATACAAACGGATTGCGAGGTAGTGAACATGGAAACCATTAAGCTGGTGTACCCCGTGGAGGGCGGAGATCTGATTGAGGCTGGAGAGGCATCCAGCAAAATGAAGCTTACCCTAAAAAAGCTGGGACTGCCGCCGGATATTATCCGCCGGGCCTCTATCTGCATGTATGAGGGCGAGATCAATATGGTCATTCATGCTGACGGCGGTCAGGCCGAAGTAGAGGTCGGTCTGGATGAGATCACCATTCGGATGGAGGATCACGGACCCGGAATCCCCGATGTGAACAAGGCCATGGAGGAGGGCTTCTCCACCGCTGGCGATACCGCACGGGATCTGGGCTTTGGTGCCGGGATGGGTCTGCCCAACATTAAACGGTACTCTGACAAAATGAATATCGAAACCACAGTAGGACAAGGCACTGTAGTGACCGTCAAGATCAAGATCTAAGAACCTGTATTCACAACCGTTATCTTTCGATGATGAATACAGGTTCTAATGTGATTTTCTCCGGATCTGCGCCCTTCCTGTCACCTGGGCGGAGTCCAGAAAAGCAGTACTCCAATTGAGGTGATATCATGAAGCACTCCGTTGCGCTGGAGCATCAGCGCTGCCGGGGCTGCACCACCTGCATCAAGGTCTGCCCAACCGAGGCTATCCGGGTCCGGCGGGGGAAGGCCTCTATTTTACATGAGCGCTGCATCGACTGCGGACGCTGTATTCAGTCCTGCCCCCACAAGGCCATCAAGTCCCTCAGCGACTCTATGTACCGTCTGGAGGAGTTCTCCTGCTGTGTGGCTGTCCCTGATCCCGCGCTGTACAGTCAATTCCAGCATCTAGAGTACATCGACACCGTGCTCAACGGCCTGCAGGCCATCGGTTTTCACCGGGTCTTTGAGGCGGCGAAAGCGGCCGAGCTCTTGTCGGATTATGCCCGCCGTTACATGAAAGCCGAGGGAGAGCGTCCCATTCCCCAGATCTCCTCCGCCTGTCCCACCGTTCTGCGGCTGATTCAGATGCGTTTTCCCAAGCTCATCGATCAGATTGAGCCCACCATCACCCCCATAGAGCTGGCGGCCATTTTGGCCCGGCGGGAGGCTGCGGCGGAGACTGGCCTGCCCCCTGGACGGATCGGGGTCTTTTCCATTGTCCCTTGTTCCTCCAAGGTCACCCTCTCCTACACCCCAGAGTACCTGGATCACCCTGTCTTAGATGGTGCCTTTTCCATTCGAGATATTTATCTGCGTCTCCTCAAGCCCATGCGCTCCTTAGAGGAGACCGTCCCCCTCTCCACCTCCGGTGTGATGGGGGTTGGCTGGTGCGCCTGCGGCGGGGAGGGCGCCGCCCGGCTTGACGAGTCCTACCTGGCGGTGGACGGTATTGGGAATGTCATCCGTATGTTAGAGGAGCTGGAGGATGGCCGAATGCCGGAGGCTAGCTTTGTAGAATTGTGCGCCTGTACCCAGGGGTGTTTGGGTGGATGCCTCACAGTGGAAAATCCCTATATTGCACGGGCGAGAGTCAACTCTTTGATGAAGGGACTCCCGATGCAGAAGGTCTATTTTGACGAGGCGGGGCTCACCCAAGCGGAGGTTCTCTCCCAGCATCCCCTCAAATACACCCCCGCTTTCCTGCTGGATGAAGACCGACAGGCAGCCATGACAAAACAGCTCCAGATTCAAGAGCTGGAAACCAAGCTCCCTGGGCTCCATTGCAGCTCCTGCGGCGCCCCCACCTGTCGGGCCTTTGCGGAAGATGTAGTACTAGGGCGGGCCTCTGAGGAGGACTGCATTTTTAAGGTCCGGGAACGGATGCGGTACATGGCTGGCCCCGCTGCCGCCGATGAGTACCTGCCCGCCCCATTCCGTCGGGGACCGGAAAATCCCTCCGATCGATAGTAACTATTGTAAATAAAGTTAAAAATGCAGGTTTTCTTCCCCCTTGAGAAGAAAGCCTGCATTTTTCATGGCCATCAGCCATAGCGTTCCTCCAGCAGCTCAATGATCTGTGCAATACAGCTCTCATCGCAAGAGCGCAGAATTCTTGGCCCCCATGCCCGGACAGCGGGGGCACAGTTGGACGGGGCAAAGGGAATGGCTGAGATCTCCATCATGGGGATATCGTTTTCGTTGTCTCCCACACAATAGATATTTTCCCGGCAGACCCCCAGATAATCCGCCAGCCGGAGCACCATCCCCCCCTTATTGCTGTTCTTCTGGGTGAGCTCCAGCAGCACTTGATTGGAAAAAATCAGCTCATACTCGTCTGACCAGCGTTCCAGCATATACTGCCGCACCGCCTCCAGCACGGTCCGCTCCTGTTCCAGAATGACCTTGCTCCAGGGCAGCGGCATCTCCAGAATGGGACGCTCTATGACACCGTCTACTGCGCTGGTCCGGCGCAGGTGGTTCCAAGTGATTTGGTTGGGATTGTGGAGGTAGACCTCCTCTGCGTGATAGGCCTCAAAGCCCACTGCCGGGATGGCTTGGGCCACCTGGGCCAGGTCTTCCCGCACCCGGTCGGGGAGGAAGGTCTCAAAGATCACACGGTCCTCTTGAAAATCATAGAGACAGGATCCGTTTGAGAGGATCACAGGGGCGTTGATGGGGGCCAGATGGGCATAGGGTGCAAAGGTCTTGTGCGCCCGGCCAGTGGAAACGGTAAAATATCCGCCCTCCCGGATGAAGTAGGAGATCGCCCGACAGTTTTCCTCCGAGACAGTGAGATCCCTCCCATATAGTGTATCATCAAAATCACTGGCCAGCAACACCCCATCAAATTTACCCAAATCCGCCACACTCCCTGTACGCTATTTTACACTAAAATCTGTAGTTCACCCCTTTTCAAGGGGTGGAACCACGATTATAATAGAAAATTTTATACCAAATCCATTGGACTTGTCAAGGGTGCTGTCAAACTGCCCTCTCACAATGGAGATTAGTCGTTTCTGCATGCCGAATCGAGAGGCGGAAGCTCCAGGTTTAGACCCTGGGAGCTTCCGCCTTCTGACTGCTCTGTCTACATTGGCAGCCGGGATAACAGCTGTTCGGTAAGGTCCCCAGCAGTACGGTACACCTGGTCAAAGTTCACATGGGGATTGTAGAGAGCCTCCAGATTGTCGTGCATGGCTTTGGCCTCGGCCAGAGAGGAGACTGCCTCCTCCACCAGGGCTGCCGCCACCTTATGGGAGAAACGTAGCCGGGCCTTACTCTGGTGCAGGACCTCCTGATCCGCCATGGCATCCAGCCGGAGCCGGCGGTGGGGGTGTTTTTCATAGTGACAGCTCCCTGTAGAGGACACAAAGGCCAGCGACAAAGCTGGAATCAGCAGATGCTCGATCCGGTCAGGGAACATGGGAGAGGGACAGACAATGACATCCCAGCCCGCGGCCATGGCTCCGGCGGCCAGATCGGTGAACATGACATGGGCCAGCCCGTAGCTGTCCGACAGATCGTAGACCCGCTTGCACAGAGCATCTACCGTCCCATACTGGCACAGCACTCCTTTATGGGTGATGCCCCCTAAAAAGCGCTGGATCGCCTGGCCGGCCTCTCCGCCGTTCTTCTTGATTTCCCTGGAAAGAATTCCCCTGGCTCGTTTGATCAACCGGGTCTCCGCCGCCGGGGTGAGCAGGAGGGTACGCACATCCTCCTCGATCTGCGCCGCTGCCAGCAGGCAGCGGTAGGCCCGCTTATAGCAGCCCTGATAGCCCTCCATACAGGACACAATTTCCTGTCGGATCTGTTTCAGCGCGCCGCTGTTATAGCAGGCCCCCAGATTGACATAGTGCTCTACTGCCCCCGGACACTTGGGCTCTACCACATGGGGGGCCGTTCCATCTACGATGGCAATTTTTAGCGCGGGGACTAAGACCGCATCCAGCGAATCCGGGTCGCCGGAGCAGACGATGTACTCTACCGCCAGCCCGTGCTCCTCCATGGTCTGGCCTACCCGGCGCATGAGGGAGGACTTGCCGCAGCCCGGTCCTCCCTTGAGGATATAGATGTCCTCCGCCTGGTTCGGATCGATGAGCTGATCATAGAGAGAATAAAAACCGGTTGGCGCATTGGCGCCCAAGAAGAATTTGATTTTTTGTTCAGTTGCCATATAGAACCTCCTACAGGCCATGCCGGCCGGTGGAGGTCCGCCGCTGACGCGGCAGCCATTCTTTCGCGGCAAACGGCAGGCCGGATTTCGGGCCGGGCTCTGCCCGCCCGCCTGGGAATCAAAGCTTCCTCACTCTCAAGGTATGCAATCCAGGTAAACCGCGTGAAAAAGGGAAAAATCCCCCCTCTTTTCGGGACTGCTTGGGACCTGGCGCAGGGGGAGCTTTTACCGATTGTTTTCCAAGTTATAGAAGTTTGTAAAAATGGCTTGACAGCTTGTACACTCGGATTTATAATATATCTCAATATAAGTATTACTTATTTATTTTAATATTATTTATGGAGGTGATTGGAATACACACGAAACTCCGATCTTGCATATCCCACAACATCTGAGTACAATGATCCCATCACAGAGAGGCCTTTTAAAACTCTCTTTCATAAGGATGGGGGTAGGAAACACATGCCGTTTCAAAAGAAGAAAGAACCTGTCAGCCTTTATACCCGCACAAAGGTTGCCCTTTTACGTCTGATTATATCCTCCAGCCAGCAGGGACTTGACCGGCTGCCTGCGGAGGATGAGCTGGGCAAACAGCTTGGTGTAAGCCGGATGGTCATCCGGGATGTGCTGGGTGAGCTGGAGACGCGGGGCTATGTCACCCGTAAGCGTGGAGTCGGTACGCGGATCAATTCCTATCTCTTTTCGGCACAGCCCCGGCTGGATGAACAGGTGGACTTTGAAGCACTCATCAGTGCGGCTGGATATCAATCCTCCTGTACCTTTCTGGACGACCGCTGGGTCGACGAGGGGGAGCCCGGTATTTTGGATGAGCGGTTTTGTCTGGAGCCCGGCGAAAAAATGCTCTTTTTAGAGCGTATTTTCCACGGGAATCAAAGGCCTCTGGTCTACAGCCGGGCCTATATCAAAGAGAGCATTTTTACCATCGACTACAGCAAGTGGCAGGGCTATCGCGACCTCTCAATTTTCGAATTTCTGGAGACCTTTTGTGATAAGCAGGTCCATATCACACTGGCGGAGCTCAACCTCTGTCAGGCCGATCCCCTGTTGTCACAGCAGCTCAAGGTACAGGAGGGAACTCCGCTTTTCCTGATGCGGGATACTGGATATACCGCAGAGGGTGAGGCCATTATCCGGGCCTCTGCCTATCTATGCCCTGAGATTTTACCCGTAAAACTGATACGGCACCGTATTTAGAGTCTATCTGTAAAAAATTTCAAACTGTGTGTTGTAACTTTGCCGGTAGGCTCTCGACCCCGCCCCGACGAATGGGGCGGCGAATGAGGGAGGGTTTGAACCTATGAGCAACCAAAACGGCAAGAAGAGGAAGATACACTTTGCAACCATGACGGTATGGGCCGCCCTGATGGCCGCGGCTGCGATGCTCCCATCCTTTCCCGTCTTAGGGGGCAGCGGAACCTTCAGCATCAGTTATACGCTTGCGCCCTTGGCCGGTGTTATGTTTGGCCCCATCCCCGGCGCTCTTTCCGCCCTGATCGGTGACTTTATCGGCACGCTCATTGCGCCCCACACGGCAAATGTCGGCATTTTCACCTGTCTTACCGGGGC
>JAAWBF010000024.1 GCA_022792555.1 Oscillospiraceae bacterium | reverse complement strand
GCTGTTGATCAAAATGTCGATCCGGCCAAACTGCCGATCAACCTCCTCGACAAAGGCCTGAATGGCGGGCAGGGATGTGACATCAAGCTGCATAGGGACACAGGTTCCCCCGGTTTCCGTCTCGGTCTCCTGGGCCGCAGTTGTGAGGGCCTCCAGGCCCCGGCTGGCGATCAACACCTTCGCGCCGCTTTGAGCCAGCGCGGCGGCCATGCCACGGCCCAAGCCACGGCTGCCGCCCACCACAATGGCGACCTTACCCGTCAAGTCAAACAGATTCTTCATACGAAATAACCTCCATATTGCGTTCTGGTTTTATCTTTCATGGACTGTTCTGCTGCGCCTTCCTGTCAATCAGGCAGGGAGGCATTTGCTCTCTATACGGGCAGGAAGGTAACGCCCAATAAAAAGATAGGTCCGCTCAAAAGCATAATCGCCCAAGTATAACCCATAATATCCTTGGGTTTCAGGCCGCAGATTCCCAGTGTAGCGATGGCCCAGAAAGGCTGCGCCATATTCGTCCAGGTATTTCCATAAGCGACGCACAGCGACGTTTTGAGCAGGTTTGCGCCCATAAGCTTGGCGGAGGCGATAGACACAGGCCCCTGTACCGCCCACTGGCCGCCGCCAGAGGGGACAAACAGGTTGACAATCGCGGCCGTCAGGAAGGTGATGGCTGGGAAGGTCAGCGGTGTGCTGATAGAGGCCAGACCATTGGCCAGAATGGCCACGAGACCGGAATAGCGTACCATACCCAGTACGCCGCCGTACAGTGGAAATTGAAAAACAATACCGGTGATGCCGCCGATGGAGTTGCGTACTGCTGCCACATACTGGGTCAGGTCGCCGTACATGGCGATACCGACAAACAGGAAAATGGTATTGACGATATCCATGTCCAGGGAAAAGCCATTTTTGATGAAGTGATGGATGAGGAATGCCCAGCCGATGGCCGCCAGAAGCCAGCCGAGGAATTTGTTATGGCTGATGCGGTCGCCCACCGAGGCGTTGGTCAGATCCAGCTTTTTGAGCTCCACATCGGGCGCATCCAAAACGGCGAGCGTCTCTGGCCGTAATTCAGGACACTTATCCTCTTTCGGGTGGAGTACATAGCAGATGATAGGGGGAATTACCGCAAAAGCGATCAGCATGGCGATATTCATGGGGTTAACCAGGTACTCAATAAAGGGAATGACGCCCATTTCGGCTTCCAAAAAATGACCTGGCTGGGCGATGGTCAGACCCACGGAAGCGGACAGGCCGCCGTGCCAGCACATCTCACCGGTGAAGCCGGCCGCAACAATCAGCCCATAATGGAACTTAACGCCTTTCCTGCGCAGGGCGCGGGCGATTTCAAGGGATGCAATGGCGCCTACAATAATGCCAAGGCCCCAGTGGATGTAGTGTGCCAGTACGCCGAATACACAGGCCAGCGCAGCGCCCTGGGCGCCGGTCCTAGGCTTGTCGCAGGCCGCTCGAATCCAGCGTTTGACGGTGGGATGGTGGGCAATCGCGGAGCCGGTGGTCACGCCCAGAGAGATCTGCATACTAAACCCCAGCAAACTCCAAAAGCCGGAGTACCAATGGCCTACCATCTGCATTGGAGTCTGTTGCGCCAGCAGTATACCGGCGACAAAGGCAATGATGGTAAAGATGACGGCAAAGGTAGCGGCATCTGGCATATACTTCATAGAAAAGTTGCCCATCATAACGCCGAATCGTGTCAAAACGTTTTCTTTTTGGGTCGCTTTTGCCCCCATAATGATGCTCCTTTCTTTTCTCCAAAGCCATTCCAAACTGAAAATCAGTGAAAAATTCCCTGTTTCAAGTAGAATGACCACTTCTTTTTCTCCTCATTCCATCTCCTATATGTGGTTTTGTTTGCTTGCCTGCATAAATGCGGTCAAGCGGCTGTACTCGTCTGGGGAGCGGATATACAGGGCACCATGAACACTGTTAGGACAGGAAAAGGAAAAGCATTCGGCCAGACAGCCACAGATAACAAGTACCAAGTCAAATCGATCATCGGAATCATAAGGAAGAAAGATCGCATTGGGATAATCCTGTCTGGCACGCTTCAAAATGCTGTTGCGCTCATAGTTTGGGTTACAGCCGCCGCAATATTTGAATCCAATTTTCATCCTTGAGTAGAATGGACGTGTCCGGCTTTCTCTCTCGAAAAAGCGGAAAGCCGGACACGGTTGCAGATTAGGTTACGCTTCGATTTTTGCCAGCTTCTTGGCAAAGATCTTTTTCTGCTCCCAGTTGGTCTGGCGCTGAATCATTACACGCATAGCCTGGGGAGACCCAGCACCGTGCATAGACTCGGCCAGGGCGGTGCCGCCAGTCATATTCTCCAGCAGGCGGGCCATACGAATCCGGTCCTCAGTTTTGAACTTAGCGTCACCGGCAAAGTATTTGTCGATATAATCGTGACCAATCTCCGAGCGGTAGTCGATCTCGTAGGGCAGGGTGGCGATGAAACCTCCAGCGATGTCATGCGCCAAACGGGAGATCTCATACATGGTGCGGGTGCAGTTGAGCTTGACGGTGTTAGCCAGCAGGGTGTCCACATAATAGCTTCCCGCTTCGGTCTTGTGGCCCATCGCGGAGCAAGCGATGGAGCAGCAGTGCATGGTTTCGGCTAAATGAACCATCTCCACCAGCTTGTCTTTGATATGAGATGCCTTGGGACAGCCGTTATACTCGGCCATAGCGGCAGCGGCGCCAATGATGACGTCAGCTACACCGACCTTACAGCCGCCATAATTCTGACGGTGGTAAGAGGCAAAGGTTTCCACAAATTCCTGGGCCAGGTCATACTCGCCGCACATGAACACACGATCCCAGGGAACAAAGACATCATTCAGTACCGTCAGAGTTTCGCCGCCTACAATGGCATACTCGGCATTGCCGCAGTCGATGTCCCCCTCCAGCCGGCGGTTCTCGTTGGTCTGGCGGCCAAAGAAGTGAATGACTCCCGGCGCGTCCACAGGGATCGCGGCGGCAACGGCGTAATCCTTATCCTCAGGGCCGAGGTTGGTCGTGGGCAGGATGAGCATTTCATGGGAATTGACCATACCGGTCTGATGGGCCTTGGCGCCCCGGACAACGATTCCGTCGTCCCGGCGCTCTACGATATGGACAAACAGGTCTGGATCGGCCTGCTGGCTTGGCTTTTTGCTCCGGTCCCCCTTGGGGTCGGTCATGGAACCGGCTACCATAATATCAGTCTCTTGGACGTACTCCATGTACTTCTTGAGCCGTTCATGATAGTTTGTTCCATACTTCTTGTCAATCTTGTAGGTGGTGATAAAGGAGGCGTTCATGGCGTCAAAGCCCACACAGCGCTGGAAGCAGGTGCCTGTCTTCTGGCCGATCATGCGCATCATCTTTACCTTTTTCACCAGATCCTCGGTACTCTGGTGGACATGGGTAAAACGGTTGATCTTCTTGCCGGTGAGGCTGGAGGTGACGGTCATCAGATCCTCGTACTCAGGATCGAAGGCCAGCTCATAGGTCAGAGCCGCAGAATTGACATGGGGGGCGGTCATGGGGTCATTTACCACATCTTCAATCTTCCGTCCGTTGCAGTAGATCAGGGGATGGAGCTTTTTCAAGCTGTCCTTGTACTGTTGTCCGTTCATCATGGCTGTATTCCTCCTAAAAAATATTAAATTACTTGCATCGCTTTTAACTGCTGAATTTCATCCTCCGTGCGGCCCAGTACATCCTTCAAAATTTCATGGGTATGCTCTCCAAGGAGTGGGGCGCGCCTAGAAGTGTCCGGCGGGGTGGCCTGGAGCTTGAGGGGATTGCCAGGGAATTTTACGGTCCCAACGCCGGGGACCTCCTGTTCAATGACCATGTTTCGGTGATGGAGCTGTGGGTCCTCTACGAGCTGGGAGACGGACTTCGCGCAGGCCACAGGGATTCCAGAGGCATCCAGCAGGGACTCTACCTCTGCGGAGGTATGCTGGCGGGTCCATTCCTCTACTAGGGCGTTGACCTCCCTCTCGTGGGCCTTCCGGTTGGGGTTGCTGTTGAACCTGGGATCTTCCATCAGCTCCGGTTGACCCATAAGGTTGATCAGGCGTGTAAAGAGTGAGTCATTGGCCGTGGCAATAACCACCGCTCCGTCCTTGGTGTGGTACATATCATAGGGCGCGGAGGCGGGGTTGGAATTGCCAATCCGCTGGGGCTCCTCTCCCATCATGGTCAGAATCGGCACAGAATTCTCCAGCATGGAAAATACGGTATCCATCATTGCCACATCGATGTACTGCCCCTCACCCGTCGCCGTCCGATGGTGGAGGGCGGCCAGGATAGCCACCGCGGTATGGACGCCGGTGGCGGCATCGGAGATGGCCGGTCCCACCTTCACGGGCTCGTTCTCCGGGTATCCGGTCAGATAAGTCAGCCCGCCCATGGCCTGGGCCACGGCGTCATAGGCCGCTTTCTTGCAGTATGGACCGGATTGGCCAAAGCCGGAGATAGAGGCGTAGATGATATTGGGATTGACCTCCTTGACTGTCTCATAGCTCAGGCCCAGCTTTTTGATGGTTCCAGCGGAGAAGTTCTCCACCAGAACATCGGCCCAGCGGGCCAGCGCTAGGGCGGTTTCCTTGCCTTCTGGTGTCTTTAGATTGAGGGTAATGCTCTTTTTGTTGCGGTTCAAATAGGTAAAATATCCGCTCTGCCCATTTTTGATGGGGTAGAACAGCCGGGTATCGTCTCCCTTTCCGACGGCCTCGACCTTGATTACCTCGGCCCCTAGATCGGCCAGCAGCATTGTGCAGTACGGTCCAGAGTAGACGCGGGTAAAATCCAGGATTTTAAGGCCCGCTAAGGCCCGCTTCATTCCACCAGCTCCTTCCTCAATGCGGTTCTAACAGTTGCAGCGGTTTTTTGTACAGCACTTAACAAACATGCAATCGCCGTGCCAACTAAAAAACAAGAAAAGGTCGAAAAAACAGGGCTGTTTGATTTAATCTAGAATCAAACAGCCCCATTTTTTCATACACGGATGAATTGTTATTTAGTTTTGAATCATTGATCGGCACAGTGGAGCTTGTATTTTTTCATCTTCCTTGAGACAGAGGGCTGACTGATCTGGAGGGCCTGCGCGATCTGATAGGTAGTTTTATACTGCTTACTGGCCTCCAGCAGAAGCTGTCGTTCTACCCGCTCGCAGGCCTGTTTGAGGGGGACAAGTTCAAAGGGCCGGGCAACCTCCTCTGATACCGCCACCGCCTGACCGCTGACACGCCACGGCAGCCGCGCCTCTTCCGGCGTGATGAAATCCGAGCTGCTGGTCACCAAGATACGCTCAATCATATTTTCCAACTCCCGAACGTTGCCCGGCCAGTCATAATCCAGCAGCACGGCGACCAGCTCTGGGGAAAACTGCTTGGAGAGCTGGTATTTCTGGTTGAGTTTCCGCACAAAAAACTGGATCAGTCCGGGAATATCTTCTTTCCGTTCCCGCAACGGTGGCGATTGAATGACGACAATATTTAATCGGTAGTACAAATCCGCACGGAATGTTTTTTCCTTTACCATCTGCTCCAAATCCTGATTGGTGGCGGCGATGATGCGGGTATTAACTGGGCGCGCCTTAGTGGAGCCGATCCGGGTGATGGTGTGTTCCTGGAGCGCCCGCAGCAGCTTGACTTGAAGATGAAGGGGCATATCGCCAATCTCGTCTAAAAACAGAGTGCCATTGCTGGCCTCCTCAAACAGCCCGATATGTCCATTTTTATTTGCCCCGGTAAACGCGCCTCCCTCATAGCCGAACAGCTCAGCCTCCAGCAGATTCTCCGGGATGGCGCCGCAGTTGACTTTTAAAAACAGTTCCTCCCGGCGGTGACTTTTCTCATGTATCTCTCTGGCCAAGACCTCCTTTCCCGTTCCAGACTCCCCTAAAATTAGAATGGTAGAATCTACAACGGCCACCTTCCGGGCTAGGGCGAGTGCAGCCCGGAAGCGCCGGCTCTCAGCGACAAAATTCTCGTTTCCTTCCAATTCCTCCAGGCGGGCTTTGTACTGTGTAACAATGGTGCGGCTGTGATCCAGTTGCTTTTGGAGCTGATTGATCACCGTAATATCCCGCACAAAGGTGACGACCAAGGAGATCTGATCCTTCTCGTAAATGGGAATGCCGTGCAGAATTACCTGTTTCCCGTTCTGCACCGTCTGCTCGCTGGTAACCTCATGTCCGGTGTCAATGACGCTCTGGGTGATGGACTTTGACAAAATCCCCTCCCGCACGATGTCCTTCATATACCGGCCTACCACCTGTCCAGCCGAGACGCCGGTCATCTTCTCATAGGCGGAATTGATTTTAAGGGTCAGGCCGCTGGCGTTGGTGATATAAATGCCGTCCTGAAAGATGTTGATGATCTTCTCCCAGTCATCAACCCGAAGTATATGAGATAGATCCCGCATCATGGAAATTCCTCCCGTTGTCAGTCTTTGTTTATGATAGCACAGCGAAAGGTTTTATGTAAAGGGTACAAAATTCTAACGCAATATCAATTCATTTTTGAATAATAAGCATAGGAATTTTATGCGTTTTTGCATGATAATTCAAAATTAAATCATTTGAAGCTCATCTGGCCGTCCTGGCGGCTTGGCATCAACCTTGCAGAATAAATGAAGTATCCTTTTATTTGGCAGGTGAACGATATGCAGATTCCTACAATGTCCGAACTCCAAGCCGTCGTTGAGACAGAAATTCGGCCCGTTCTTCAGATGCACCGTGGAGACATTACTTTAACGGAACTGAAAGACGGCATTTTACACTTCCGTCTGACCGGCGGCTGTGCCGGATGTCCATCCGCATGGCTAACCGCCGAGGAATTGGTCAAAGCCCCCCTGATGGAGCAGTTCCCCGTTCTGCGAGATGTTGTAGCCGATACACAGATCGACGACACTCTCATACAGCTTGCAAAACAGGTGTTGAACGGTACATTTCAACCAGAGAGATAAAGTTGGCACACGGTTTGCTTGATTCATAGGCGACGGTTTTGGTACAGCGATCAAATCGTTGAGAGGAGCTACTGTTATGTATCAGATTGAGGAAGGCCGCACCCCTGTTGTCGTCAGCGCGGCCAGAACGGCCACCGGAAAATTCGGCGGAACCTTGAGCAATATCAACTGCCCTGAGCTGGGCGCTATCTGCGCCAAGGAAGCCATGAAAAGGGCGGGCATCACTGGCGATATGGTAGACGAGGTGATTTTCGGCACCCACTTCCAGGCCGGGATTGGAGCGAACTCGGCCCGTCAGGTGGCGCTTGGTTCCAGTTGCCCGGATGAAACCCCCGCCTGGACGGTCAATAAAAACTGCGGCACCGGCTTAAAGGCCATCAATGTGACCGCCCAACAAATTCTCCTGGGTGAAGGCGATATTTACATCTCCGGCGGCTGTGACACTATGAGCCGGATTCCCTATCTGTCTATCAACCATCGGTTCGGCTCCAGAATGGGTCCCGATACCCTCCAGGATGGGATGCTCTATGATGGCTTAGTCGATCCCTTTATGCACTACCATATGGGGATTACCGCCGAAAATGTAGCCAAAAAGTGCGGGATCACCAGAGAGCAGATGGACGAGTTTGCCCTCCAGAGTCACCAGAAGGCGGAGGCCGCCATCAAAGCCGGGAAGTTCAAGGACGATATTGTTCCCGTTCCCATCAAAACCAGAAAAGGAATCATCCAGTTCGACGAGGATGAGACTGTCCGCTTTGGCGCTACCCTGGCGGACTTTCAGAAGCTGAAGCCCTGCTTTCTAACCGACGGCACCGGCACAGTCACCGCCGGTAACGCCTCCCCCTGCAACGATGAGGGCGCCGCCGTGATCATGATGAGCTTGGACAAGGCCCGCGCCCTGGGTCTGACTCCGAAGTGCGCCATCCGCGCCTTTGCCTCTGCCGGTGTCAATCCCGCTATCATGGGCTATGCGCCCGTCTATGCGGTAGGCAAGCTATTGCAAAAGACTGGGCTGAAAAAAGAGGACATCGACCTGTGGGAACTGAACGAGGCCTTTGCAGCCCAGGCTCTGGGCTGTATCAAGGATCTGGGCCTGAACACCGAAAAGGTCAATGTCAACGGCGGCGCCATTGCCCTGGGCCACCCGGTCGGCGCTACCGGCGCCCGCTTGATCATGACCATTATGGCCGAGCTGGAGCGCCGGGACGCCCGATACGGGATTGTCACCCTCTGCATCGGCGGCGGTCAGGGCATTGCTACATTGGTTGAGCGTATTATTTAAGGAGGATACTGTAATGAAAGAAATCAAAGTGATTGGCATTGTAGGCGCCGGTCAGATGGGCTCCGGGATCGCCCAGGTCGCGGCGGTCTCCGGATACTCCGTCCTCTTATATGACGCCTTTCCCGGCGTAGCCGCCAAGTCGCTCCAGCGGATTCAAGCCAGCCTTGACAAGCTGCTGTCCAAAGGCAGGCTGGAGCAAGCGGTCTATGACGCCGCTTCCAAGGCGTTTTCTGTGGTAGATACTTTGGAGGACATTGCAAGGGCGGATCTGGTGGTAGAGGCCGCCGTGGAAGATGTTAAACTCAAAAAGGAGATTTTCACCGCGTTAGATCAGGCTGCGGCGCCAGACGTAATTCTTGCCTCCAATACCTCCTCCATCTCTCTGACGGAAATCGCCTCTGCGACCAAGCGGGCGGACAAAGTAATTGGAATGCACTTTTTCAATCCCGCCCCGGTGATGAAGCTGCTGGAGGTGGTCAAGGGCTACTCCACCAGCCAGGAGACCATTGACACCATTCTGACCATCGGTAAGCAGATGAATAAAGTGACCGTAGTCGCGGTAGATAAAGCTGGGTTTATTGTCAACCGGATACTCGATCCCATGCTCAACGAGGCGATCTTCCTGCTGGAGGAGGGGATCGGCACCGCTGAGGACATCGACAACGGGATGAAGTTTGGCTGCAACCATCCGATGGGTCCTTTGGCGCTGACTGACCTCATCGGCTTGGACGTACTGCTGGCCGTCATGGAGGTATTGTATCGGGAATATGGGGACAGCAAGTACCGTCCCGCGCCTCTGCTGAAGAAAATGGTCCGCGCCGGGAAGTTGGGCAAAAAGACAGGGGAAGGCTTTTTTAAATACTAATTACGACACAGCTTTCGCTCCTCTGAGGGCGGAGAGCAAAGAATTGGGGGAAACAAGAATGGAGTATCAATATGTCTCCTATCGAGCCGAGGACCATCTGGCCTATGTGACAATCAACCGTCCAAAGGCGCTGAACGCGCTGAATAATGTCGTCATTGGGGAACTGTTGGACTGCTTCCAGCACATCAACGCCGATCCAGCCATTGGCTGCGTCATTCTCACCGGCAGTGAGCGTTCCTTTGTCGCCGGCGCAGACATCGGAACCATGCGGGACCTGGAGGTATTGGATGGAAGGGACTTTACCATGTACGGCCAGCAGCTTATGGACTATATAGAGGGCATCCGTCAGCCTGTCATTGCGGCAGTCAACGGCTTTGCTCTGGGCGGCGGCTGTGAACTGGCAATGGCCTGTGACATCCGTATTGCCTCGGAAAAGGCAAAATTCGGCCAGCCGGAGGTCAATTTAGGGATTATCCCCGGCTTTGGCGGTACCCAGCGGCTCCCCCGCCTGGTTGGAAAAGGCATGGCAAAGTATCTCATCATGACGGGCGAACACATCTCCGCCCAGGAGGCCCTGCGCATCGGCCTGGTCCAGCGAGTTGTCCCGCCTGAGCAGCTGATGGAGGAGGCCAAGCGGGTCGCCAAGCTCATCCTCTCTAAGGCTCCGGTGGCCATTCGCATGGCCAAGTGCGCAGTCAACACAGCAGAAGATACCGATATGCGCTCCGGCATCGCTTACGAGGCCGAGGCATACACCACCTGTTTCCAGGCCGGGGATCGGGTCGAGGGGATGACCGCATTTTTAGAGAAGCGCCCCGCCGCGTTTCAAGGAAAATAAAAAAGAATAGGAAGTATCATACAATGAATTTTGAACCAAACGAGAGCCAGCTCCAGACCCAAACTATCGCCCGCGAATTCGCGGAAAAGGACCTTCTGCCCACCATTCGGGAGCGGGACGCCTCCAGGGCCTTCCCCCTGGACCTGTTCCGCAAGTTTGGAAAGACCGGCATCTACGGTCTGCCCTATGCTACTGAGATCGGCGGCCTGGGTGGCAGCTATCTGGCCTACGTCCTAGCGGTGGAGGAGGTCTCCAAGGTAGACGGCGCCTTTGGCATCGCCTTCTCGGTGGACACCTCTCTGTATGGCGGCAGCATCGCCAATTCTTCCGCCCCCGACGCAATCAAGAAGAAGTTCCTGGCCCCCATCACCTATGGCGAGAAGATAGGCTCCTTTGGCCTGACCGAGCATTCCGCCGGTTCGGACGCCGCTGGTCAGCGCACCGTAGCTGTGAAGGATGGAGACAGCTACATCCTCAATGGCTCCAAGTGCTTCAACACCAACGGTCCCATGGCGGATTATACCGTTATCTACTGCCTCACCGATCCTGAGCTTGGCACCAAGGGTATGGCCGCCTTTGTGGTCGAAAAGGGAACCCCCGGCTTCACTGTGGGCCAGGTGGAGGATAAAATGGGCATCCGTACCGCCCAGGTTTCCGATATGCACCTAACCAATGTTCGGGTGCCTGTGGAGAACATGATAGCCAAGCCTGGAGAGGGCTTTAAGCTAGCTATGAAGACCCTGGATGGCGGGCGGATCGGCGTGGCAGCCCAGGGCCTTGGTATTGCCAAGGGGGCCTTTGAGATCGCCCGCAAGTACATGATGGAGCGCCAGCAGTTCGGCAAGCCTATTTGCAAGCAGCAGTACCTGGCCTTCAAGATGGCCGAGCTCCAGACCAAGATCCAGGCCGCCGAGCTTCTCCTCTACAAGGCCGCTATGGCCAAGGAGGAGGGCAAGCCCTACACCGTCCCTGCCGCCATGGCCAAGCTCACCTGCACCAATGTGGCCATGGAAGTCACCTCCGAGGCGGTCCAAATGCTGGGCGGCAATGGCTACATGAAGGGCTATCATGTGGAGCGCATGATGCGTGATGCTAAGATCACCCAGATTTACGAGGGAACCAACGAGATCCAGAAACTTGTTATTAGTGGTCAGCTGTTCCGATAGCGATTTTTACAGCCCTCTTTTTGGGTTCCCCGTTCCAGAGGGGCGGGGAATCCGTTAAGTTGATGGCAGTGGTATCTTCATACTCGAAATAGCTCCTCAGCGTGTAGCCACCTTTAGTGCGCTCAAGCCCTATGGCAGTCATGGCGAACTTTTCCAACAGACATATCTCTTTCGACAGGTGCTGGAAAATGTCTCCTGCTCTTTCTCGTAGCCCTCAGATAACTTTGCAAACCGCTCTATACTCAGCGCCCCTGCTACGCGTTCTTCATAGAGTTGCTGAATAATGCGGTCAAGCTCACTGATACGACGTTCCTGTTTTTCCAGCTTGTGTCTGGCCTGTTCCCGTTCCTCTTTCCGTACGGCGGTCTTGTTTTCCATAACACATCGTACAAACTCGTCCTCATCCTCCTAGGCATAGGCAACGACACGTTGTAGATTTTGGAGTACAAGCTGCTCCGGCACCACGGCCCTAATATAATGGACGGTGCATTATTTCCTTGAGCGATAATTTGCACAAGTATAACTCTCCTGTTCTTTTGTAAACGTGACAGTGCGGTGATGATACAGCTTTGCCCCACAGTCGGCGCAGTAGGCCAGTCAGGAGAACAGGCCCATTTCTCCCAGTTTGGTAGGGCGGCGCTGTTCCCGATTCTTCTGTACGATTTCCCATGTTTCTCTGTCAATAATCGCCTCATGGGTATTTTCAAACGGTAGACAATGCCTGCGTATAACGCCACTTATACGCAGGTTTAATCGATATTTGGCTAATCTGCTGTAAATCTACGCCACAAATTAGATATAATTACATATTACGAGATGTTGCGATGCAGGTTTGGGTGAGACTCTTACTTAAACCTGCTTTTATTCATGTTAAAGAAAGTGAGGCCATCATGAAACTTCCATATGGGTATGTTCAAATTAACGAGGAAATCGTTGTTCATGAAGAAAAGGCGGATGCTGTCCGCAGTATATTTGGATACTATCTTGCTGGAGCCAGTCTGGGGAAAATTGTGGATATGCTTTATGCAAAAGGTATCCCTTCCCCATCTGGTAATCCGAAATGGGGCAGAGCAGCAGTAGACAAACTCCTGTCTAATGCAAAATATATCCCTATTGTTGGTGTGGAGACATATATGGATACTCAGTTCGAGCGAGAGCGCCGGTGTAATGTGGACTACGACAAAGCTGAACATCCTAGAAAAGCGTCCAGATATCAATCTCCATCCCTTCAAATAAATTGAGACTATTCAAATCCCGCTTTTTCTGTTATACTGAAAGAAAAAGGGGAGAACTGGGCTATGACATCGGAAGTAATAAGCAACCTATACATACGCATTGCGTTCCAGTATGAGTCTGCACTTAATCAGCTTATCGATAAGGGGTTGGTAGACAAGGATTTGGCAGACAAGTCCAGAAATGCCTTTTACGAGTCATTGGATGAAGAAAAGCTGCGGACATCTCAAAAGATTAGAAGTCATACTGAAATCATACGCCACTATATGAGGGGCATGATTTGTAGGGATATGGTGTCGTTGACAGAACTGGCAAGGCAATACTCAAATGATTCCCCTGGATATGTCATTCAAAGCTGGATGCGAAGCCGTAATACTTTAGAGTTCTTACGTAAATGGGAAAATGATATGAATGAGGGGTTTGATGGTAGGGCCTGTGAGGAACTGATTCATCAAGCGCATACCACATCACTAACGGTTACACCGTCTTTGTGGATTCGGAGGACACACGCTATTGGGATACGTGTGAAACAAGGCAAAGGCGGGGGCGTGAGCGCTTACCCCGAGATTGCAGCGGACTTTCACTTATGGCTTGATCCGGCAGAGAGATTGGAATTAATCAGATTGGCACAAAAAGGGAGGAAAAATGAATGAACTTTCAGGATCTGATGGATTGCTATAACATAAGCAATGGCGAAAATAACCAGATAGTATACAATAATCTATTGAATTCATTTAAAAAACAGAATATTACTCCAGTTATAGGTGCTGGTCTTTCTTCCTGGGCATATCCCCTCTGGAGTAAAATGTTGGAAGAGCAGGGTGCAAACTATGGCATAGGTAAAAGCATTCAGTGTTTGGTTGACGCTGGAGAATATGAACTTGCGGCCTCTGCTTTGGAAGAAGAAGTTACCCCAAATGGTTTGAAATATTTACTTCAGCAACTCTTTTGTATCTCTTTAATGAATGAATGCTCAACTCAATGCCCTTCATATTTAAAGAGATTACCTCACCTATTTAATGGACCTATCCTCACCACCAATTTTGACCGGGTAATTGAATATCTTTTTAAAGAAGAAGGATTGCCTTGCCCAGATATGGTTATCCCTTCAGATAATTTCCAAAATGATAAAATCAAGTCTGCTTTACATAGGAATTCATCGATTCT
>JAAWBF010000023.1 GCA_022792555.1 Oscillospiraceae bacterium | reverse complement strand
TATATTCAATACGGGCAATAGATTTCCCCAGCAGAGCCTCCAGAAAAAGCTGGCACACCTCTGGCTCGCGCATCACCTCGCAGAACATAAAGTCGTTTGACAGGGGCAGCTTAGACAGCGGTGTAATGGAGATGGACATGGATATCCCTCCTCTTTGTTGGCTCTGTTTATATTATAGGCCCTTTCGCTCTGGCTGGCAAGGGTAACGAAAGGGGAAGTACAACCTGGATCGGGCTTGTGTTGTACTTCCCCAGCTAGTTTTAAATCAGCCGTTCAATCGCCCCAGCTTGGACTGCGTCTAAATTGGCGGCAATCCGTTCTACCGGCCAGTCCCACCATTTCAGTGCCAGCAGCGCCTGGATGGTAGCTTCATCAAACCGGCTTCGGATGGGTTTTGCAGGGACGCCGCCCACGATTGTATAAGGTGGGACGTCTTTGGTAACAACGGCGCGTGTGCCAATAATGGCTCCATCCCCAATGGTGACACCAGCCAGGATGACAGCCTCGTAGCCGATCCAGACGTCATTTCCAACGACAATATCACCCTTATTGTCCCAAGCCTGTGGAATGTTCTCCACATCGAGGTTCCACTCCTCAAAAAAGATGGGGAACGGATAGGTGGATAAGCTCCCCAAAGCATGATTGGCGCTGTTAAACAAAAACTTTGCGCCGCAGGCGATGGAGCAAAACTTCCCAATTGTCAGTCCTTCTCGATTGATGGGATAGTGATAGAGTACGTTATTTTTCTGAAACTCCCTGGGGTCGTGGACAAAATCGTCGTAGGTGGTGTATTCTCCTACGGTAATGGAAGGGTCTGTCACTACATTTTGCAGATAGACGGTACTGTGCCCTTGAGAACGGGGATAAATTTTCCACTGCGGGATCATCGGTAAACCTCCTGTGTATTGTTTTAGCTTCAGACGATCCCGCTCTCAGCAATGCAGCGCTTCATGCATACCACCTCTCTCTTTAAGAAGCTGTTTCCCCCACCCTATGGGATGAGGGAAACAAGACCTCATGAAAAGCTTATCCGAGATAGGCCTTTTTGACCTCCTCGTTTTTCAGCAGCTCCTTACCTGGACCACTGAGGGTAATCCGGCCCGTCTCCAGGACAAAGGCGGAGTGGGCCGTGTGGAGGGCCATATTGGCGTTCTGCTCAATCAGAAGAATGGTCACACCCTGCCGGTTGATCTCCTTGATGATAGAGAAAATCTCTTTCACCACCAGGGGGGCCAGACCCAGACTGGGCTCATCCATCATCATGAGCTTTGGGCGGCTCATCAGGGCGCGGCCCACGGCCAGCATCTGCTGTTCGCCGCCGGATAGGGTTCCGGCGGCCTGCCAGGAGCGCTCCTGGAGCCGGGGAAAGAGGTCGTACACCCACTTGATGTCCTCGTCCAGGCTGTCATTGCGCAGATAAGCGCCGATCCTCAAATTTTCCAACACAGTCAGATCGGGAAAAACCCGCCGTCCCTCCGGAACCAGGGTGATCCCTTTGGAGACAATCCGATCAGGGGACAGGGCGGTGATATCATCGGCCTGAAAATGAATCCGCCCAGCGGATGGTTTTACCAGACCGGCGATGGCGCGCAGAGTCGTAGACTTGCCCGCGCCGTTGGCCCCGATGAGGGTGACAATCTCTCCCTCCGGCACCTCAAAGGAAATCCCCTTGACGGCCTCGATGCCGCCGTAGTTGACCCGTAAATCGTCAATCCTCAGCATCGTCTGCCACCCCCAAATAGGCTTCAATGACCCGCTGGTCGTTTTGGACCTGATCCGGCGTCCCCTTGGCGATGAGCTTGCCGAAGTCCAGGACGTAGATACGCTCCGAGATCTGCATGACAAGGTCCATATGGTGTTCGATCATGAAAACTGTTAAGTGATACTTGTCTCTGGTCTGCCGGATAAAGTCGGTCAGCTCCTGGGTCTCCTGGGGATTCATACCGGCGGCCGGCTCATCCAAAAGGAGAAGCTTGGGATCGGTGGCCAGGGCGCGGGCGATCTCCAGACGGCGCTGGAGGCCGTAGGGCAGACTGCCCGCCACCTCATCCTTCAAGTGGACCAAGTTCTGCTCCTCCAGCAGGGCCATGGCCTCCTCCCGCATCCGGCGCTCCTCCTTGGCATTGAACCGGAACGTGGCGGAAAAGACATTCTGTTTGGCCCGCATATGCTTGGCAATGAGCACATTGTCGAACACGGTCAGGGCGCTGAACAGGCGGATATTCTGGAAGGTACGGGCGATCCCCTTCTGGGTGATCTGGTCGGGGGTGTGGCTCACTACCTGGGTGTACTTGCCCAGATTCTCCCCAGCGTAGCTCTCCTTCATCTTGCCCTGGGGGTGGTTGGAGACGATAATCTCCCCCATCAGAGAGACCTGTCCGTTTGTGGGTTCGTAGACCCCGGTGATACAGTTAAAAGCGGTGGTCTTTCCCGCCCCGTTGGGGCCGATGAGGGCCACGATCTCCCCCTGGTTGACCTCCAGAGATAGATTATTGACCGCCACCACACCGCCGAACTGCATGGTGACGTCGTCTAGCCGCAGTACATGCTCAGCCATTGTGATCACCCGCCTTTGCCATCTGCTTCGGTTTTCGCGGCCGGAAGAGGTCAAAAAGCTCTTTATCCCCCATAATGCCCCGGCGGAAGAAGAGAACCACGATCATGATGATGATGGAGAAAACCACCATCCGGAAGCCGGTACGCAGGAATGGGACCTTAAAGGTTCCGTTGAAGAGATAAGTCTCCGAATCCAGGAAGCGCAGCCACCACTCACTGGCCGCCACATAGAGGAAAGAGGCGATGCAGGAGCCGGAGATAGAGCCGATGCCGCCGATGACCACAATCAGCAAAAACTCATAGGTCATGGCGGTGGTAAAGGTCTTGGCCTGGGCCTGGTTGGCGAACATGGCGAACATACCACCTCCTACACCGGCGAAAAAGGAGCTGATGCAGAAGGAGAGCCGCTTGTGCTGGGCCAGATTGATCCCCATGGCCTCGGCGGCCACCTCGTCCTCCCGGATGGCTTTAAAGGCCCGGCCATAGGAGGAGTTAATCAGCAGGACGATGATCCCAATACACACCGCTGCCAGCAAAAAGGGGACAAAGGCAGACAGGCGGAAGATCACCTCTCCACTGGCGTTTTTGATGTTAAAGCTGCTAAACGTGGGGAAATTTTTCAGAGCATTGGCCCCATTGGTGACAGGACCCAGCTTGTCCCACTGGAGCACCGAGCGGACGATCTCACCAAACCCCAGGGTCGCAATGGCCAAATAGTCACTCTTGAGCCGCAATACCGGCAGGCCGATGAGCCAAGCGATGAGAGCGGACATACATCCGGCCAGCACCAAGGCGATTAACACCCCTAAAATCAGCCCAACCGGACTATTTGCCCCGCCGAAGAGATCGGGCAGAGAAAATTTGAGGGCCGAGCCGTTGTAGAGGTAATAGACGGCATCCCGGTCAGCCACCGGGATGGTGAGAATTGCGTAGGTGTAGGCGCCTACCAGCATAAAGCCCGCCTGCCCCAGGGAGAACAGGCCGGTAAAGCCGTTGAGCAGGTTCATAGAGCAGGCCACCAGAGCGTATACCGCCCCCTTTTTCAGGACGGTAAAGAGCATGTGGGTGGGCTTTATGGTATTTTCCAGCACCATAACCAGGATCAGAAGGGCCGCCACACACAGCAGGGCAATCCATGCCCCCCGTTTGTTGTTCTGTTTTTGTAACACAGCATCCACCCCCTTACACTTTGTCCGTGACCTTTTCGCCAAACAGCCCGGTGGGCTTCACCACCAGAATGACGATGAGCAGGGCGAAGGTGAAGGCATCGGAGAAAACGCTCCAGCTGGAGCCTTTGATGATGGTCTCGCTGATCCCGATGAGGAAAGCCCCCACCACTGCGCCGGGGATAGAGCCGATGCCGCCAAAGACGGCGGCTACAAAGGCCCGCAGGCCGGGCAGCGCCCCGGACAGGGGGACAATGGACTGGTAGTTGGTAAAATAGAGGGCGGAGCCCAGTCCTGCCAGGAGGGAGCCGATGATAAAGGTGATGGAGATCACGCTGTTAATCTTGATGCCCATCAGCTGGCTGGTCTCAAAGTCCTTGGCCACCGCCCGCATCGCCATACCGATCTTGGTGTGGTGGATCAGCTGGGTCAGGGCGATCACCAGAATCACCACCAGGAAGGGTGTGACGACTGTCACCCATTTTGTGGGCGCCCCCAGGATGTTTACCGATTTTGAGAGGAAGGGCAGGTCGGGATACATCTGGGGCAGGCCGCCGGTGACATAGGTGGCCAGGTTTTGCAGCAGATAGCTCACGCCGATGGCGGAGATCATCACCGACATACGGGGAGCGGAGCGCAGCGGCTTGTAGGCCGCCCGCTCAATGACGAAACCCAGCAGGGCGGTCAAAATCACCACCAGCGGCAGGGCGGCCAGGGGGGAGATGCTGGCGCTCAAGTAGACCATCATCAGACCGGCCACCATAAAAACATCGCCGTGGGCAAAGTTGATCAGGCGCAGGATACCGTAAACCATGGTATAACCAATGGCGATCAGGGCATATTGGCCGCCCAGCGAGACGCCGGACAGCAGAATAGAGATGGCATATTGCACAGGGAACCCCTCCCTTTTTGAAATGGGTTGGGCGGCGTCGAGGGCTGCGCCTGACCCGAAGGCGAGCAGACAGGCAGTCTGGCGGGGAGCGATGCCCCCCGCCAGACATTCCGCTCATATCATATTTTTGCAGGGCCGCCCGCTGTGGGCAGCTGGAACTGCAGGTTCTTAACCGACGGTCTGTACCGTCTCCAGGGTCCAGACGTTGTTGGCGGTATCCGCTGTCTTGATATAGGCCGTATCCCGAATGGCGTCGCCGGTGTCGTCAAAGGCAATGGCGCCGGACACGCCGGTATAGGTGACGCCGGACAGGGCGGCCTTGACCGCGGCGGGGTCGGTGGAACCGGCGGACTTGATGGCCTCCAGAGCGACATAGTAGGAGTCAAAGCCCATGGCGGTGACAGCGGCGATGGTATCGTTTCCGCCGTTGTTGGTCTTGGCAGTGGAATCAGAGTTGATCCACTCCTTGATGCCGTTGTCAAAGTCGGGAGAGCCGCCCTCCTGATAGAAGGTGGAGACATAGAGCTGGACATTGCTGCCAGAGGCGGCCTCCAGGACCATGTTGCTGTCCAGGGTATCAGAGCCCAGAATCGGGATGTCGATCCCCAGAGAGGCGGCCTGCTTGACAATCTGAGTGGAGTAGGCGATGGACACGGGGCAGAAGATGACATCGGCCTTCTCACTGACCGCCTTGTTCAGGAAGGTGGTAAAGTCGGAGGTGTTGGTGGGGAAAGAATCCTTGACCACAGTGCCGCTAAATGCCTGCTCAAAGTAGCTGATGAGGCCCTGGTCGTACTCGTTGCCCAGCTCGCCCAGCAGGTAGGCCTTCTGAGCGGAGAACTTCTCGGTGGCGAAGTTGGCCAGCACGGTCCCCTGGAAGGGGTCCAGGAAGCAGATGCGGAAGTAATAGTCGTTGCCCGCGGTGACGCCGGGGTTGGTACAGGTCACGCCGATGGCGGACAGGCCAGCCTCGTTAAACACAGGGCCGCCGGCCATGGACACGCCGGAGCCGTAAGAGCCGAGCACCAGAGAGACGTCCTTGCTCACCAGGTCAGAGGCGGCAGTGGGGGCTTTGGCGGGGTCGGAGCCGTTGTCGGCGTAGACCAGCTCTACATTGTAGACCTCGCCGCCGATCTCTACGGTGGGGGTTACCTTGTTGGCGTACTGCATGCCCAGCATCTCCTGCTTGCCGCCGGCGCCAGAGTCGCCGGTAGCGGGCTCAAACACGCCGATACGGACGATCTTGCTCCCCGGATCAGGGCGGTCGCCGCCATTATCAGAGGGAGCCGGTGTGGCGGCGCTGCCGCCGCTGCCAGTACCGCTGCACCCAGCGGCTAACGCCAAAATCAGGCTGCACGAGAGCAGCATTGCAAGTAGTTTTTTCAATTTCATTTCCTCCTATCCCAAAGAACAGATTCAGCCCGTTCGTACGGAGACAACAAATGTCCGCCACGGGCTTTGGTTTATTATAACAAATGATATGGAAAAAAGCAAGGAAAACCATGTTATTCTATCTAGACGGCAATTTAGGCCGGGTATCTGCCCTGTGGCTATTCTCAATTTCAAACCGATCTGATCTTTAAAACGCCGGGCATACCAAAGATCTCTATGATTATGGGAATACCTTTTCCTGTGGAAGGCCGTATTTTCATTGTCTCTCCTCCGTCATAAAGAAACTTGACGGAAAACAGGATAGAATGGTAAAATAAAGTGTCCCATCTGTTCAGATGGGACGCAGACGCTGTTAATAAAAGGCGGTTAGCCTCTCCCTGGAAAGGGAGTGCTGCGGAGGGGAAAGAATCGCTGGCGCAATATCCTTAGATTTATTACTGCGCTTACTGCGGTGCTTTGGATGCTGGCGTATTTGGCTTTAAACACTAATTGACCACCTGGCTGTAACCCAAACGGTCAACCTAATCTAACCTGTTAAACTGGGCCAACCACCATGTACAGCACCCTTTTATGGTTCTTAAGATACCGGATATGCTCTGTTATGTCAAGCGGTGGACCGTGTAATTGCATTGTCAGGGCCGTGATTACATGCCATTTATCATATAGTCATCACTGACATTACTAATTTCTAATGCGATTAACAATCCTAAACGAAACCCATAGATAAACTGGTCTGTCATAGACATGGACTGAACGTTATATTGTATGTCTGAAAGCTCCTCATATAACTGTTTTTGGTCGCTGTCTAGTGTTTTAAGAAACACGTCTGATTTATCAGCAAGCTTATGTATCATCTCGCCATATGCAGAATTTTGTTTAAATCCACGTTCGCCAAGATTTAAGTTGCCGTTAGATAATTTTTCCAAAATATGATACACTTCTTATCTCTCCTTTTTTAAAAGTTAAGTGTTACTTAACCTTCTGGTCTCATTGTTAAGTACACCTTAATTGTCAAGAGAGAATACTATGTTTCCAACTAAAATTTTTTCTGAGAGACTTATCAGCGTCAGAAAATCTAGAAATATCCCCGCAAAGGCTGTCGCCGATGCCCTTGGTCTATCCAAGGCGGCAATCAGCCAATTTGAATCGGGGAAAAACGCTCCATCCTCTGCGGTCTTACTTGCACTTGCTGATTTTTTCAATATTTCCCTGGACTACCTTGTAGGACGCTCTGACGATCCTACGCGGCATTAGGGCCTGTTTGAACAGCAGGGAATTCCTCCTCTCGGTCCGAGCTTTCATGCCCCGTTTTGTCAAGAGACAGACGGGGCATTTTGTCTTTGCGATCCAGAGAAAATTACTCTTTTCTCCAACTTTTGTTTGATCTATAATAGGCATAGAGAGGCATCTTGACCGTGGTATCTTCATTATATCTGTCAGAAAGGACGGATCACCCGATGAGACAGATCACACAGCAGCAAATCGACGCCCTTGCACCCAACGCCACTGCTTCGGCCAACGGGCGCAAAATCTCCCAAAAGGGTGGCTTTGTCCGCCTGGAGCGGTCGGCGGACGACACGTTCTATCTGGGGGAGTGCAGCGGCAGCGGGAAGAGCAACTACATCACCTCGGCGGACTTTTTGGACCCGGCGGCCCCTGTCTTCCGCTGCTCCTGCCCCAGCCGTCAGTTCCCCTGTAAGCACAGCCTGGCCCTGCTCTATGAGATCATGGCGGGCAAGACCTTCCAGGAGTGTGAGATCCCGGAGGATATCCTGCAAAAGCGGGCCAAAAAGGAGGCAAAGGCCGCCAAAGCGGCCCAGCCTGCCGATCAGGGCGGCAAGCCCAAGGCCCCCTCCAAAACCAGCAAGGCGGCCCAGACCAAGAAGCTGAAAAAGCAGCTTGAGGGCCTGGATCTGACCGCCAAGCTGGTCCAGGACCTGATCAACGCGGGTCTTGGGACCATGGGCGGAACCGCCCTGTCCACCTATCAGGGCCTGGCCAAGCAGCTGGGGGACTACTATCTGCCCGGTCCCCAGCGGCTGTTAAACCGGCTGGTGCTGGAGATCGCCGCGTTCCAAAAGGACGGCAGCGACGCCCACTACGAGACCGCCATTGACACCCTGGAGCGGCTGTGGACCCTGGTCAAAAAGTCCAGGCAGTATTTAACCGGCAAGCTGGAGCGGGACGAGGTGGGCCAGGACGACAACCTGCTCTTTGAGGAGCTGGGGGGCGTGTGGAAGCTGGACCAGTTGGCCGCCCTGGGTCTTGTGAAGCAAAACGTCAAGCTGGCACAATTGGCCTTTTGGGTCCAGTTTGATGAGGCCCGGAAGGAGTACATCGACACCGGCTGCTGGGCTGACCTAGAGACCGGAGAGATCAGCCTGACTTACAACTACCGCCCGGTAAAGGCCCTGAAATATGTCAAACAGGAAGATACCGTCTTTGGTGTGGCCCAGGCGCCGTCCGCCGCCTACTACCCCGGCGAGGGCAACCATCGGGTACGCTGGGAGAGCGCCGAGTATGTCCCGCTCTCCCCGGAGGGACTGGCCGCTCTGCGGGGCTTTGCGGCCCCAGCCCTGGCCCCGGAGGTGAAGGAGGTCAAAAACCGGCTGAAAAACCCCCTGGGCAGTCCCATGGAGTGCCAGCTCATCCGCTTTGCCAGCATTGGCACGGCGGGTGGTTATACCGTCCTTCAGGACGCCGCTGGCCAGACCATCGCCCTGGGGGATCTCCCCGGTCTGGAGCGGACTACCCACCGGCTGGGCCTGCTGCCCGATCCCAGTCTGCTGGAGGGACAGGTCTTATTGGGGGCTTTCTGGTATGACCGGGAGGAGCGGCGGATGAAGCTCCAACCGCTGAGTCTTGTCACCGAGACGGACGTGATCCGTCTGCTGTATTAAGGGGGAATGCTGTTATGGATTTGACGCCTTTGTATGACCTGCGGGAACGGCTGCGGGCTGGAGCCATTGCAGGCGCCGCCCTGACCGGAGAAGACTTCCGTTTGTCCAGAGCCCTGGAGGCCCTGGGTCCCCTGGAGAAGGCCGCCCCTGTCTTTGCCAAGCTGGGCCAGCTCACCCGTGCGCTCCTGGCCCCGGACTGCCCAGACCGGGCGGGCACCCTTTTGGAGGCCCTGTCCCTGGCGGACGCTGTCCTTTGTACCCAGGGCGCGGTCTCAGTCTCCGGGCCGGTGGCCCCGCTGCCCATCCGTGCCAGGGGAAAAACCGTCACAAACGCGCCCTACTCGCTCCTCATGCCCCTGCTGGACGCCCTGACGACCTCAGGCGGCGGACGGTACAGCCTGGTCCTGGAGACCCATCAGCAGCGGCCCGACGTCTTTGAGGACTACCGGGTCAAGGATGCCATGGTCTCTGCCCTGGGGGCCTCTTACTCCGAGCTGGCCGAACAGGTTCAGAGCTGGCTGTCCCAGGAGGACGAGGGCATTTTGCCCCTGATCAAGCACAACTTTGACCCCAGAGGCAAGAAGGAGATGGTCCGCCGGGTTCAGGTGATCGAGGCGGTGTCGGGGGCCAAAGAGAACGACTTTTACCTGGAGCAGATCCCCAAGGCGGAGGGGGATGTGCGGGCCGCCCTGGTGTATGCGCTGCGCCACAATCCAGGCAATGTGGAAAAATTGGTGGAATTGTGCAAAACCGAGAAGGGGAGCAGTAAAAAGATGGCCCACTGGGCCCTGTCCAAGCTGGACGACCCGGTGGCCTGGGCCTACTGGGACAAGCTGGCGGAAAAGAAGCCGGAGCAGGTGGCGGTGTATATGCCCCTGGCCACCACCTCTAAGGCCAGCACCGCCATTGCCGACGCCGTTGTCCGCTGGCTGGAGCCCTTCGAGGCGGACTCGGATCGCCCCGTCCAGCTCCAGGACGCAGAGAAGCTCCAGGCCCTTATTGAGGCCCTGCCTGGAAAATCCGGGCCAGAGATCTGCGCTGTTTACCGCCGGATGGCCGCCCTGGGGACCCGGCTGGACAACAAGATGCTGACCGGCGGCCCCAAATCGGACAAGGAGGCGCGGTTCAAGCTCCTCTGGGTTGACCACGGCTCCCATAAAAACTGGGTGTTCAGCGAGATGGTGGATCAGGTCCTCCTGCGGTCCATCCTCTACCACCCCACCCCCGACCTGCTGGCCCTGCCCGCCGAGCTGGAGGCGCATTGTGAGACCTCCTTTTTGGCCTCCGCCCTGACAGCGGCTCTCCTCTCCAAGCCGGCGGAGGAGGTCTACGAGCTGGCCAAACCCCTCCTGACGGCAGACGACCTGTTCAACCAGAAAAAGCGGCAGTATGCCTGGCAGGTGCTGGACCCCGCCACCCACTTCCTGGCGTGGGATCAGGAGGAACACCGCCTGCTGTTCAACACCCCCTATCATAACTACATCAACGGGGGCTATCTCTGGGTCAAGCAGCCGGTGCTGGAGCCCTTAGACCGGCGGTGGTACAAGGACCTTCAGCGGCCCAAGGAGGCTTTCGCCTGGTACGATCTGCTCCGGCGGATCGTGGACCTGGACGACGAGCCCCTGCGGCTGGAGGTGGGGGAGTATTTCTACCAGCAGGCCCTCAAGAGCAAGGACGCCTCCAGCGCCTACCTCCACTACCTCAGACACCTGGGTTGGACCAAGTGCGAGGGGCTGGCCGTCCACTACTGCAAGACCAAGGGCAAGCTGGCCCCCTGGGAGGTCCACAGCTATTTGACCAATATGCCCGGCAGCCTGGAGGACCGGAAAGCCGAGGGCTGGAGGGTGTACGCCCTGCTGGAAAAAGGGGAATTCCAGTACCAGCTCCACCGGGGCAGAGGGGCGCAGGCCCCCCAGAGCCTGGACCATCTCAAGTCTCTGATTGAAACGCTGCCAGGCCACACACAGTAGGGGCGGCCTGCGGTCCTCTGTATTCATACCACAGCCGCAAAAATCGTTCGCAGGGGCCGCTGTCCCCAGCGGCCCGCATGAAATCACTGGTTACAGTTAAGTTATCGTCAAGGAGAGGAACAGATCTATGCCTACAGAACAAGTGAAGGTACAGCGGCTGCCTGCCGAGCAGCTTTTTCAGACAGAATTAGAGGCCCTGATGGCCGCTGAGCAGGACCCCATCCCCACCGGCTGGCGGATGTCCCCCCGCTCGGTGCGCACCTACATCTGCGGGGGCAAGGTGGGCAAGACGGTGATCACCCCCAAGTACATCGGCCATGAGCGCCTGGTAGAGATCGCCATCGCCACCCTGGTCACCGACCGGGCCTTACTGCTCATCGGGGAGCCAGGCACCGCCAAGAGCTGGCTGAGCGAGCACCTGTGCGCCGCCATCAACGGGGACTCCACCAAGGTCATCCAGGGGACGGCGGGGACCACCGAGGAGCAGATCCGCTACTCGTGGAACTACGCCATGCTCATCGCCCAGGGTCCCTCCCCCCAGGCCATGCTGAAAAGCCCGGTATACACCGCTATGGAGACCGGGACCATCGCCCGGATGGAGGAGATCTCCCGGTGCGCCAGCGAGGTGCAGGACGCGCTCATCTCCATTCTGTCCGAAAAGCGGGTGTCCGTCCCGGAGCTGGGGATGGAGATGCCCGCCCAGAAGGGGTTCTCGGTCATCGCCACCGCCAACACCCGCGACAAGGGTGTCAACGAGATGTCCGCCGCCCTCAAGCGCCGGTTTAATATCGTGGTCCTGCCCGCCCCGGCCGACCTGGCCGCCGAGATGGAGATTGTCCGTACCCGTGTGGAGCAGCTGTCCGGGAATCTGGATCTCAACGCCGCCCTCCCTGCCCCGGAGGTGGTGGAGAAGGTGTGTACCATCTTCCGGGAGCTCCGGGCCGGGGAGACCCTGGACGGCAAGCAGAAGCTCAAAACCCCCACCGGGGTCCTGTCCACCGCCGAGGCCATCTCCCTGCTGGCCAACTCCATGGCCCTGGCGGGGAGCTTCGGCACCGGGACCATTACGGACGAGGACCTGGCCGCCGGCCTCCAGGGTGCGGTGGTCAAGGACGAGGACAAAGACGGGGTGGCCTGGAAGGAGTACCTGGAACACATCATGAAAAAGAGAGGCGGCAAGTGGGCCGGCCTTTACCAGTCCTGTAAGGAGCTGAATGACTGATGGAACTGCCCATCCTGTTTGGCGTCCGGCACCTGTCCCCCGCCGGGGCGTGGCACCTGCGGGCCCTGCTGGACAAGGTCAGGCCCCGGCTGGTCCTGGTGGAGGGTCCCTCCGATCTCAACAGCCAGATACCCTATCTGGTGGAGCGGGAGACCGTCCCCCCCATCGCCATTCTCGCCTATACCCAGGCGGCCCCGGTGCGTTCCATCCTCTATCCCTTCGCGGAATACTCCCCAGAGTACCAGGCCATCCTGTGGAGCTTTGCAAACGGCGCCCAGTGCCGGTTTATCGACCTGCCCTGTGAGGTCTTTCTGGCCCTGGCCGAACGGCGGCAGGGCCAGCAGACCGGAGAGACGGGATTTGACGCCTACGCCGCCCTGGATGTCCACACCGGGGAGGACGGACACGAGACCTTCTGGGAGCGCACCCTGGAGCATACCACCGCCCCGGACGCCTACCTGGAGGGGGCCGCCGCCTTTGGCCGGGAACTGCGGGAATTGACGGCGGGCCGGGAGTCCGACTGGGCGGAGAACATCGTCCGGGAGTCCTATATGCGCCGGAACATCCAGCAGGCCCTGGAGGAAGGATACGCTCCGGAGGAGATCGTGGTAGTCACCGGGTCCTACCATGTGGAGGGGCTGAAAACCGCCGCCCCCATGACGGACGAGGAGGCAGCCGCCCTGCCTAAAGCCCCCTCCAGCCACACCCTCATGCCCTACTCCTACTACCGGCTGTCCACCCGCTCGGGCTATGGCGCGGGCAACAAGGCCCCCGCCTATTACTCCCTGGTGTGGGAGGCCCTCAACCGGGGGCAGTCCGGCTTCGCCGCCCGGAGCTACCTGTCCCGCATCGCCCGCTTTCAGCGGAAGAGCGGCTTTCCAACCTCCTCCGCCCAGGTCATTGAGGCGGTCCGGCTGGCCGATTCCCTGGCCCAGCTGCGGGGGTCCGCCGTCCCCGCCCTTCGGGACCTGCGGGACGCCGCCGTCACCTGCCTGGGGGAGGGCAGTCAGGCCGCCATCAGCCAGGCGGTGGCCAAAACCGAGATTGGCACCCGGATCGGCGCCCTCCCGGAGGGGGTGAGCCGCACCAGCATCCAGGAGGACTTCTACCGGCAGCTCAAGACCCTCAAGCTGGAGAAGTATCGGGATCTCACCGCCCAGGATCTGCCCCTGGACCTGCGGGAGAACCGGTCGGTCAAATCGGAGCAGGCCGCCTTTCTGGATTTAAACCGGTCCTGCTTTCTCCACCAGCTGCGGGTGCTTGGGGTCTCCTTCTGCCAGCAGCAGCAGGTCCAGCAGGACAACGCCACCTGGGCGGAGCACTGGATCCTGCGCTGGACGCCTGAGTCCGAGATCGAGCTGGTAGAGGCCGCCCTCAAGGGGGATACCGTGGCCCAGGCCGCCTCCTTCCAGATGCAGGAGCGGGTAGAAGGGGCCACGGGAATGGCCGCCGTAGCCCAGGTCATTGAGGACGCCTTTACCTGCGGCATGGCGGGGGCGGTGGGTTACGCCACCACCGCCCTCCAGGCTCTGGCGGTGGATGCCGCCTCCCTGGAGGAGCTGGCCGCCACCGCCCACCGGCTGTCCATCGTGATCCAGTACGGGGGCATCCGGCGGCTGGACAGCGCCCCTCTGGAGCCCATCTTGCAACAGATCTACCTGCGCTGCTGTCTCATCCTGCCCAACGCCTGCCTGTGTGACGACGCCGGCGCTCAGATGGTGACAGCAGCCATGGAACAGCTCAACTCCGCCGTCCTGGCCCATGACTTCCTGGCCGACGAGGGGTGGCTGGATGCCCTAGACCAGGTGGCCGGGCGGGATGATCTGAACACCAAGCTCTCCGGCTTTGCCGCCGCCATCCTCCTGGAGCGGGGGGCCATTGACAGCCAGCGCCTGAGCCTGGAGGTCCAACGGCGGCTGTCCCGCGGCGTTCCCGCCGACCTGGGGGCCGGATGGTTTGAGGGGCTGGCCATGAAAAACCGCTATGCCCTCATCGCCCGTCTCTCCCTGTGGGAGAGTTTGTCCGGCTACTTAGACGATCTGGACGATGAGGAATTCAAGCGGGCGCTGGTCTTTCTGCGCCGGGCCTTTGCGGACTTCAGCGCCCGGGAGAAGGACGAGATCGCCGAAAACCTGGGGGAGATCTGGGGCCTCAACGGCCAGCAGGTCAGCGAGGCGGTCAACGCGGCCCTGCCCCCGGACCCAGAGGCCCAGGCCATGCTGGACGGCCTGGACGACTTCGACTTTGACCTGTAAAGGAGGGCTGTCACATGGAAGATGCAACCCGAATCGAACGCTGGCGGCTCATCCTGGGCCAGGACAGCCAGCAGCGCTTTCAGCAGCTGGGGGGCGGGGGCCTGAGCGGGGAGCTGGACCTGATGGACCAGGCTCTGGCCGCCATCTACAACCGGACGGACGCCGGAGGATTCGGCGCCGCCGGGGGCGGCGCGGGCCACGGCCCCTCCAATCCCCAGATCACCCGCTGGCTGGGGGATGTGCGCACCCTGTTTGACAAGGACCTGGTCTCCATCATCCAGGCAGACGCCATGAACCGCTGCGGCCTGAAACAGCTCATCTTTGAGCCAGAGCTGCTGGACAACCTGGAGCCGGATATCAACCTGGCCTCGGCCATTCTGACCCTCAAGGACCAGATCCCCAAGCGCTCGAAGGAGAGCGTCCGGGCCTTCATCCAGAAGATTGTGGAGGAGATCAACAAGCTCCTGGAGCAGGATATCCGCCGGGCGGTCACCGCCGCGGTAAACCGCCGGCAGCACTCTCCCATCCCCTCTGCCGCGGCCCTGGACTATAAGCTCACCATCTCCCGCAACTTGAAACACTATAACCCTGATTTAAAGACCATCGTCCCGGAGCATTTCTACTTTTTCGACCGCACCAGCACCACCGCCGCCAACAAGTGGACGGTCATCCTGGACGTGGACCAGAGCGGATCGATGGGGGAGTCGGTGATTTACTCCTCTATCATGAGCTGTATCCTAGCCAGCATGGCCGCCCTGAAAACCCATATCGTAGCCTTTGACACCAACATCGTGGATCTCACCGAGAAGTGCGGCGATCCGGTGGACCTGCTCTTCGGCTTTCAGCTGGGGGGCGGCACCGACATCGACCGCTCGGTGGCCTACTGCCAGCAGTTTGTGGAAAATCCGGCCAAAACCCTGTTTTTCCTCATCACCGACCTGGAGGAGGGGGGCAACCGGGCCGCCCTGCTCCGTCGGCTGGAGGAGCTGAAAAGCTCCGGCGTCACCCTGGTCTGCCTTCTGGCCCTGTCCGGCGGCGGCCGGCCCTACTACGATGCCCAGATGGCCCAAAAGGTGGCCAGCCTGGGGATCCCCTGCTTCGCCTGCAACCCGGAGCTCCTCCCTCAGCTGCTGGAGCGGGCCTTCCGGGGACAGGACCTGTCCGCCTTCCAGAAGGACTTTGAAAAGCGAAAGCGGCGCTGACCGCCAGTCGGTCCATTGCCGCAAACGCAGCTCCAGTCTGCGCCGTAGGGGCCGATGTCCTCATCGGCCCACCGTCATGCGCCAGTTTATCAGCGGGCCGCTGGGGACAGCGGCCCCTACCCATCATGGGGAGTAAAGACGGGTGGGGAAGCTGCTGTCCATTCAAAAACACCTGTCCTCCGGCGTGCTGTTGAGAAAAAAGCTGTCATTAGCTATTTTTAATCGGGATAGCTTGTGCTATAATGGAAGCTGAAACAGGAGTCAAACCATGTACTTGGGGAGGGCTTGTGATGAAAAACCATGTCACGGTCAGCATTGCCGGACAAGAATATACCTTGGTCGCCACAGAGGACCGCGGCTACATGGAGAAGGTGGCCTCCCATGTAGACAGCAAGGTGCAGGAGGTGCTGGACGGGGCGCGGGTGTCCCTGATAGACGGCGCTGTACTGGCGGCAGTGAACATTGCAGACGAATATTTTAAAGAGGTGGAGACGGCGGAGAATCTGCGCCGGCAGCTCAAGGAATACTTGGAGGAAGGAACCAAAATGAAGCTGGAGCTCTCCGAGGCAAAGCGGGAGATCTTCAAGCTGCAAACCCAGCTCAAAAAGCAGTAGTGCCTGGCCAGCAGATTGGGCAGCGTGATATTGTGCGCCGGAAATCAGGCGCCGCACACAGGGAGGACAGACCATGGAATTACTGGCGCCGGCCGGCTCTATGGAGGCGGTAACGGCGGCCGTTCAAAACGGCGCGGATGCGATCTATCTGGGATATGGGGCCTTTCACGCCCGCCGCAATGCGAAGAATTTCTCGGAGGAGGAGTTTGCGGCGGCGGTTTCTTATTGCCATTTACGGGGTGTACGGGTCTATCTGACCCTTAACACCCTGCTGACCGACCGGGAGCTGCCCGCCGGGGCGGAGTGTGCCGCCAGGGCCTCCGACCTGGGGGTAGACGCGGTGCTGGTACAGGATTTAGGGGTGGCGCGTGTCCTGCGGCAGGTGACGCCCGACCTCCCCCTCCACGCCTCCACCCAGATGACCATCCACAACTTAGAAGGGGTGCGCCAGGCCGCGGATCTGGGCATGACCCGTGTTGTGCTCTCCAGGGAGCTGTCCAGGGACCAGATCGCCCACATCTGTGCCCACAGCCCCATTGAGATTGAGGTCTTCGCCCACGGCGCACTGTGTATGTGCTACAGCGGACAGTGCTTTCTCTCCTCGGTCATCGGGGGGCGCAGCGGCAACCGGGGCCTGTGCGCACAGCCCTGCCGCCTCCCCTATGGCTGGGGGGATAAGGCGGACGGACATCCCCTCTCTCTTAAAGATCTCTCCCTGGCCGGGCGGCTGGGGGAACTGCGGGAGATGGGGGTAGCCTGCGTCAAGCTGGAAGGACGGATGAAGCGCCCTGAATATGTGGCGGTAGTAACCGGGATCTACGCCAAGGCGCTACGGGAGGGCCGGGAGCCCTCAGAGGAGGAACGGGACTTGTTGGCCCTAGCCTTTTCCCGCCAGGGCTTTACCAGCGGCTATTATGAAGACGCCCAGGGGCTGGAGATGTTCGGGGTGCGGGAGGGGGACAGAGACCCGGAAGCCCTCTTTGCCCAGGCCCGAACCACCTATCAGGGGCAGGAACAGCCCCTGGTCCCGGTGACATTCTACGCCATGATCCGCCCAGGCGAGCCCGCCCAGGTGGGGGTCAAGGACACCGCTGGACGGGTGTCCACCGTGGAGGGCCCGGTGCCGGAGCAGGCCCGGACCCGCGCCCTCACCCAGGAGCAGGTCAGCCAGCAGCTGGCCAAGACGGGCGGAACCCCCTATCGGTGTGAAGGGGTGCGGGCTCTGGTGGAGGAGGACTTATCCCTCCCCCTGTCCGCCCTAAATGGGATGCGCCGCCAGGCGCTGGAGAGCCTCACCGCTCTGCGGACCCTGCCGCCCGTCCGACACATCCGACCCTATCATCCCGGCGTTCGCTATGAGAATCCGAAGGAGCCCCCTCAGCTCACCCTCTCGGTGCGGTCCGCCGGACAGATCTCGCCCGCCCTACTGGCCCTCTCACCCGCCCTGATCTACGTCCCCCTGGAGGAACTGGCCGCCTATCCGGAGCTGGTGGAGTTGACCGGTCCAGGTCCCATTGTTCCGGTCCTTCCTCGGATCGTGTGGGATCGGGAGTGGGAAAAGCTGGCGGAGGACCTGGCCCAGGTCCGGGATCGGGGGGTAACACAGGTACTGCTGGGCAGTCTGAGTCAGATCGCCCTGTGTAAAAAGCTGGGCTTTTCCACGCTGCGGGGGGATTTTGGGCTGGAAATCTTCAATACCCAGGGCTTGAAAACCCTGCGTCATCTGGGGTTTGCCTCGGCCACTGCCTCCTTTGAGCTCAAGCTCGCCCAGGTCCGGGATCTGTCCAAGGCGGTGGCGGTGGAGCTGATCACCTATGGCCGCCTGCCTTTGATGATCATGGAGTCGTGCATTGTCAAGCAGCGCACCGGGGCATGCAGCTGTCAGGAGGGGCAGAGCCTCATCGACCGGAAGGGGCTTCGCTTCCCGGTGGTCCGCGCCTCCGGCTGCCGCAATGAACTGCTCAACGCCCAGCCCCTCTTTCTGGCCGATCGGCAGGCCGATTACCGCCGGATCGGCCTGTGGGCTCAGCGGCTGATGTTCACGGTGGAGGACCCGGAGACCTGCGTCCGAATCACCGAGCGTTACCTCAACCGGGGGAATTGGGCCCCGGAGACCTATACCAGAGGGCTCTATTACCGGGATGTGGAGTGAAAATCTGTCTTCACGCAGAAGGAGTATACCATGCAAACCAAGCTGTATGTTCAGCGGCTGGACCCCAGAGTCCCGCTGCCCGCTTATCAGACCGCCGGATCGGCGGCGTTCGACCTGGCCGCCCTGCTGGACGAGCCGCTGGTCCTCTCTCCGGGAACATCGGCGGTCATCCCCACCGGACTGGCCATCGCCCTGCCTGATCCGGGCTGGGTGGCATTGGTCGCCGCTCGCTCCGGCCTGGGCATTCGCCACGGGATCACCCTGTCCAACGGGGTGGGGGTGATTGACAGCGACTACCGGGGCGAGATCCGGGTCGGACTGACCAATCTCTCCCAAATACCCTATACCATTCAGCCCGGAGACCGGATCGCCCAGCTTATGGTGATCCCGGTGGCCCAGGCTGAGATTGTGGAGCTGGAGGCGCTGCCCGCCACCCGCCGGGGAACCGGCGGACTGGGATCTACGGGCCGTTAGGAGGAAAACAGGATGGAATTGATTTTGGCGTCAACCTCTCCCCGCCGCCGGGTGTTGCTGGAAAAGATGGGCCTGCTGTTTCGGGTGGTGGACTCTCAGGTGGATGAGACCGTCGCGGGCAGCCCCAGTCCATCCGCCCTGGTGGAGCTCCTCTCCGCCCGGAAGGCCAGGGCCGTCCAAGCCCTGGAGGGAGAGGACCCTCTGATCATCGCCGCCGACACGGTGGTTTCCCTGGATGGGATGGTGCTGGGCAAGCCGTCCAGTTTGAAACAGGCCCGACAGATGCTCCAGGCTCTCTCAGGCCGGGTCCACCAGGTCTATACCGGTTTGACTGTCCTGCGGGGTGGATCCTGCCTAACGGTTCACGAGGAGACCCGTGTCACCTTCCGCCCCCTGTTGCCAGAGGAGATAGAGGCTTATTTGACCACCGGGGAGCCCATGGACAAGGCCGGAGCCTACGGTATCCAGGGCTACGGTGCGCTCTTCGTGGAGGGGATCTGCGGGGATTATTATAATGTGATGGGCCTGCCGTTGTGCCGGCTGGGGCAGATTCTCCGGGACTACGGAGTGACAGGCATGGGGGTGCCGGTTTGAGAGACTTTTTTCACCACAACGGGATTTTGGTTCTGATCATCGCCGTACTTTTGGCTCTAATTACAGTGGTTCTCTCCCTTCTGCCCGGTGGGCGGGCCAATCCGGCGGCCAACCTGGTGGGCGTCGTGGTGACACCGGTGCGGGATGGTATTCATGCGGTGGTCTCCTGGGTAGAAAGGGTATACAGCAACGCCTTTGAACAGGACCAGAAGGACGCCGAGCTGGAGGCGCTCCGGCAGGAGCTGGCCCAGATCCGAAGCAAGCTCCGGGAGGCAGAGGCCATCAAAGAGGAGAACGAATTCCTTCACAGCGCTCTGGACTTACGAGAGAAGCGGGAGGAATATCAATTAGAGCTGGCCAGCGTCACCGCCTATGGTCCGTCCAACTGGTCCAAAACCATCACCATCAACAAGGGCTCCAGCCATGGGGTGGGGGTGGACGACTGTGTTGTCGATCAGTATTGGAATCTGGTGGGTGTCGTCAGTGAGGTAGGACTCAACTGGGCCACTGTCACCACCGTTGTGGATACCGACATTGAGCTGGGAGGCCTTATCGCCCGCACCGGCGGCACCGCAATTTTAGAAGGGGACTTTTCCCTGATGGGGGAGGGACGGCTCAAGCTCTCCTATCTGCCGGAAAACAGCGAGCTGATCACCAATGACATCATCCTCACCTCTGGAAAGGGCGGGGTCTATCCCCCCAACCTGCCGGTGGGACATATTGAAGAGGTACGCACAGATCCCTCCGGCATGACCCGATATGCTGTCATCACGCCTGAAACCGATCTGGACAATCTAAAGCAGGTTTTGGTGATTCAATCCTTTGATATTGTGGAGTAATATGACAACCAGAGAATATTGTATTAAATGGGGCGCGTATGCCCTGGCTCTCCTGCCGGTCTGGTTTTTGGAGGCCTTTGTGTTCAGCCGGATTCCCCTGTGGAGCGTGACCCCCATGCTGCTCCCCCTGGCTGCGGTTGTACTGGCGGTGCTGGAGGGTCCTCTGGCGGGGGCCGGCTTCGGAATCCTGGTGGGAATGCTGTGCGATATGATCTACGGCTCTGCAGGGGGAATGACCCTCCTGTTGTCCCTGCTGGGAACCGGGGCGGGGCTTATTACACAGTTCCGCCTGCGGCAAAATCTGCTGGGGTGTTGGCTGTGCTCTGCCGCTGCACTGGCCATTCTGGATGGACTGCGTGTCCTATGGCGCCTGGTGATCAAGGGGATCTCCCTGGCCGCCCTGTTGGAGGTGGCCCTGCCTGAGTTTGTATGGTCGCTGATCTTTGTCCCCCTGATCTACGGGCTGTTTCTCTGGGTTCACCAGCGGGTGCCGGAACGGACGCATTTTTAACACACATCCTTCCCCGGTCTGGTGAGAACGCCAGGCTCCTACAGATAGAGGACACACTTGGTCCGTATCGTGGAAGCGCACCCAGGACGGGAACACAGGAGAAAGGAACAACATTCGATTTTATGGAAGGCAAGCAATTCCGCGCCCGGATTCGGGTCATTCTTTTGGTCCTATTGGCGACCTTTTTGTCCTTTGTGGGAATTCTCTACAACCTGCAATATGTCCACGGGGCGGACTACCTGGACCAGTCCACCCGGCGGATCGTCCAGGTGGAGACCGTGGAGGCCGTCCGCGGCCAGATTTTGGACCGGTACGGCCGGGTACTGGTGGATAACCGCACCAGCTATCAGGTCCGCCTGAACACCGCCCGGCTGGGAACCGCCCAGGTCCGCAATGAGACCATTTTGGAGCTGATCCACCTGGCCCAGGCAGCAGGGATCTCCTGGAACGACAGCCTGCCTATCTCCACTCAGGCCCCCTTTGTCTACACCCTGGACGCCGCCACCAAGACAGCCAGGAACAATCTGGCCGCCCTGATGGAAGAGACCAGGTGGAAGGACGGCCAGGTGACGGTACTCTTAGGCCGCCTGGAGACCCAGGAGACCGCTACAGCCGTCCAGCCTGCTGAGGAGGAGAGCCCCTTGCTCACCGCCCTGGAGAAGGCCGCCGGCGGCTTTCTGCTGGACCGGGTTCACACCTGGTACGACCTTGACGGCATGGTAGGGGACAATGAACATGTCCCGCTGTCCGCCTCGGCAGCCGACCTGCTGGGGCAGATGCGCAAGACCTTTTCAGTGGATGAGAGCCTCTCCCCGGAGGACGCCAGAGCCCTGCTGGGGGTCCTCTATGAGCTGGCCCTGCGGACCTATGACATCGACCGGTCAGGGAGCTACATCTTCGCCCAGGATGTGGATATGGACTTCATCGCGGCCGTGAAAGAGCACGGCTTGACTGGGGTGGAGATTCAGACGGTGTCGGTGCGCGCCTATAATACCAGCTATGCCGCCCACCTGCTGGGCCGGGTGGGCTCCATGGATCGGGACGAGTGGCAGGGGACCGAGACCACCACTGGTTATCGGGACATAGAGGGCTACAACATGAATGACTCGGTGGGCAAGGACGGCGTGGAGCTGGCCTTCGAGTCCGAACTGAAGGGGACCGCCGGACGCAAGATGGTGGAACGCAACACCAGTGGAAAAATTGTCGGCGAGACCTGGGAGGTGGAGCCCAAACCGGGGAATAATGTGATCCTCACCCTGGACATCCGTCTCCAGGAGGCCCTGGAACGGTCCATGGCCCAGCGGATCCCCACCCTCTCCGAGCAGGTCCGGGGCGGGGCGGGGGTGGTAGTCAATGTGAAGGACGGCGGCGTGCTGGCTATGGCCTCCTATCCCACCTTTGACCTCTCCATCTATCAGGACACGGCGGCCTACAAGGCGGCCAGCCAGGACCCGCTGACCCCCTTCCTCAACCGGGCCACACAGGGCCTCTATTCCCCTGGCTCCACCTTTAAGATGATTATAGGTGTGGCTGGACTCCAGGAGGGGATTGTCACCCCCAGCCAAAAGATCTATGATACCGGCTCCTTTCAGTACCCCAAGGGGGAGTTTTACCCCTACGGCAGCTACCATCCCCAGTGCTGGATCCGCCGCCAGTATGGGGGCAGTCATGGATCGGTCAACCTCAGTGAGGCCCTGCGGGACTCGTGCAACATCTATTTCTATACCGTGGGGGATAAGCTTCATATTGACCGACTCAACCAGTACGCCGCCCTCTTCGGCCTGGGAGAGTGCACCGGGATTGAACTGCCCGACAAGGCTGGCATGGTGGCCAGTCCGGAGACCAGCAAGGCTTTAAAACAGAATTGGGAGGACGGAAATCTGCTCTCTGCCTCCATCGGCCAGGGCAATACCCTGTGTACCCCCCTCCAGCTGGCCAACTATATCGCCACCCTCGTCAACGGAGGGAATCACTACGGCGCCCACCTGATGAAGACCATCAAATCGGGGGACTTCTCCCAGGTGGTGGAGACCCACGACGCTCCCCCCCTGGACCAGATCGGCATCTCCCAGGAGCACCTGGAGGCGGTAAAGCGGGGGATGTATATGGTGGCCCATGACAGCTCGGTGGCCCGGTACTTCCGGGATCTGCCGGTGGAGGTGGGCGCCAAGACCGGTTCGGCCCAGGTGGCCGCCAACTTGGAGACCAACGCTGTCTTTGTCTGCTTCGCCCCCTACGACGACCCAGAGATCGCCATCGCCCTAGTGGCCGAGCGGGGCGGTTCCGGCGGTGAGCTGGCCGCGATTGCCGCCGATATACTGGCCTCCTACTTCGCAACTTCCGACACCCTTGAGTCGGTAAGCGGAGAAAATACCTTACTGCGTTGAGACTTCCCAGGGCAAGGGCACAGAGATGCCCAGCGTATATGCCCAACGATGAGAGATGGGAGGAATTATCTTGTTTGACCGGCAGACTTTCGATTCCCGTGACCTGCGCTTTAAATGTCCCTACGGGGCGGTGCCCGCTGGGACTCAGGTCTCCTTTTCCCTGCGTCCACCCAGAGCTGGCGGCTTTTCTCGGGGGACCTTGCTGGCCCGGTTTGAAGGCCGGAGGAATCGTACTGTGCGCATCCCCATGCCCTGGACTGGACTGGAGGGAAACCGGGATCTCTTTACGGCGGTCCTGCCTACCGAGGACTATGTGGGCCTGATCTGGTACTCCTTCCAGCTGGAGCGGCTGGACGAAAAGAATGTCACATCAGAGGAGCACCAGCTTACCGTCTATGACGGCAGTGACGAGGTCCCCGCCTGGTTTGGAGAAGGGGTGACCTATCAGATCTTTCCTGACCGCTTCTGCCGGACCTGCATCCCAGACCCCACCGGCATGGTGGGGGGGCGCAGTGTCCACCAGAGCTGGGAGGAGGATCCGGCCTACCGGCCTGACGAGCGGGGTGAGATCCGCAACCGGGACTTTTTCGGCGGGAGCTTGGCTGGCATTCAGGAGAAGCTGCCCTACCTCAAGTCCCTGGGGGTGGAGACGATCTACCTCTGTCCCATCTTTGAAGCGCCGGAAAACCACCGCTACGGCACCGGAGACTATGAGAAAATTGACCCCATGCTGGGGAGTAATGAGGACTTTTCCGCCCTGTGCCAGGCGGCTCACGCCAAGGGAATACGAATTATTTTAGATGGTGTCTTCAACCACAGCGCATTTGTCAGCAAGTATTTCAACGGAGACGGCTCCTATCCCTCCCAGGTGCCAGGGGCGGCCCAGTCCACACAGAGCCCCTATTATTCCTGGTTCTCCTTTCACCACTGGCCGGATCAATATGACGCCTGGTGGGGGATCTACTCTCTGCCCGCCTTTCAGGAGCTGGACCCCGGCTACCTGGACTATATCATCCGGGGGGAGAACAGCATCATCCGCCGGTGGCTTCGGGCGGGTGCGGACGGCTGGCGGCTGGATGTGGCCGACGAGCTCCCCGACGCCACCGTCAACGCCATTCACCAGGCCGTCCGGGAGGAGAAGAAGGACGGTATTGTCATCGGTGAGGTGTGGGAGGACGGCACCACTAAGATTGCCTATGATGTCCGCCGCCGGCACCTGCTGGGGGGCCACTGCGACGGGCTGATGAACTACCCCTTCCGGACCGCTCTGCTGGACTACCTGCTCCAGCGCAATGCCGCCCAGTTCCAGAATACCATGGAGACTCTGCGGGAGAACTATCCCCCCTTCGCCTTCCATTCCGCTATGAACGCCCTCGGAACCCACGACACCCTGCGGATCCTCACCATGCTGGGGGTAGGTTCTCCCTGCCAGGACCAAAGCCGGGACTGGCGGGCCGCCCACCGTATGACAGAGGAACAGCGTACACTGGGGACTGCACGCCTACAGCTGGCTACCCTGATTTTGTACGGCTTCCCCGGCTCGCCCACCCTCTATTATGGGGACGAGGCGGGAATGGAGGGCTTTGAGGATCCCTTCAACCGCCGGACCTACCCCTGGGGCAGGGAGGATCAAACGCTGATCCGCTGGTTTACCGCCCTGGGGCAGGCCAGATCCCACCTGAACAGCTTACGCCGGGGATCGGTGGCCTTTCTCCGGGCCGAGGGGCCGGTGTTGGCCTTCTCCAGAACCCTGGAGGAGGAGACCTCCGTCATCGCATGCAACGCCGGAGAGAGGACCGAATGTGTCTGCCTGCCCTGGCCGGTCCGGGACTTCCTGGACGGAACTGTCTTCCCCTGCCGTGTCCCAAATAAGGCAGTCGTCCCTCTGCCACCTATGACGGGGCGGCTGCTGATTCGGATCTGACAGCCCCCTTGCAGCTATGACAAATACGGCAAAATGGAGGCACAAGAGTATGATCGACTTTGAAAACGCAAAATACCTGAAGTTGAGCCCCGTTGAGAACGACTCCTTCGCAAAATTGGTTCAGCCCATACTCGTACCTGGGGAGGATGTGATCCAGTCCTTTCAGACGGTCCGGGACGGCATTTTATTTACCACAAAGCGGATCATCACCATCAATATTCAAGGTGTGATTGGAAAAAAGAAGGACTTTACCAGCCTTCCCTACAGCAAGATTCAAGCATTCTCCATTGAAAGCGCCGGCATCTTTGATCTGGACAACGAGCTGGAGCTCTGGTTCAGCGGCCTGGGAAAGATCCGATTTGAATTTGATGCAAAAGCGAATGTTGCGGAGCTATGCAGGATCATTTCGGAACAGGTCCTTTAGCGCCTGTTTCATAATACAGCGGCGGCCTCTAAAAAGAGGCCGCCGCTCACTTGTCTCCACCCCGGAGGGGGTGGAGATTGTACTATTAATAATTCTAATCGTGGCTGATATAATAGGGCTTCATCAAGCTGGGCTGCTCGGTGGAGTCCTTCTGACTGCTCCGGCGGAGATCTGGGGGGGTACCCCGCTGGTTCCGACGGGAGCGGTTTGTCTTTTGGGTGGGAACCGGGGCTCCGCTGGCCCGCTTCGGGGCCAGGATGGGCTCAGGCGCTGGGGGTGTGGACTTCTTCTGGCGGCCCCTGTTGTTGTCTCTGTTGGTTCGCTTTTCTCCCGCAGGGCGGGAACGGGGAGCCAGCAGACGGGCAGTGGCGTCCATAATGGTATCCCCAGCTAAGGGATCCGGGTGGCGGAACTCTGTCGCCGCCTTCTCCGGCTGGGCAGGGGCTGCAGCGGTCAGCGCGTCCTCTAGGGTAGCGCTGTTCCGGTGTCCGCGCCGCCGTCTTTTCCGCTCCTGCGGGACGGGGGAGGGCTCCTGCTGTGGTTTGGCCTTGTGCGGCTCTGCTGCCGTTTTCTCGGCCGCAGTTCGCTGACGGTGGCGGGCCTTTGCGGCAGATCTGGCCTCTGCGTCCTCCGGGTTGACCGGTCTGCCCCGGCTGTCCCTGGCCGGCGGATCAAAAAGCTCCATAGGCCAGGGGTGATCCTCCACCACAGGAATGGTGCGGCCCAGCAGCCGCTGAATATCAGTCAGGCAGGGCTTTTCACTGCTGTCACAAAAGGAGACCGCGGTCCCGCCCCGGCCTGCCCGGCCAGTCCGGCCAATCCGGTGGACGTAGGTCTCAGGCACCTCTGGTAGATTATAATTAAAGACATGGGTCAGCTCTTCAATGTCCAGTCCGCGGGCGGCGATGTCGGTGGCCACCAGGACCTTGATCCGTCCTACCTTGAAATCGGACAGGGCCTGCTGCCGGGCTGTCTGGCTCTTATTGCCGTGGATGGCGGCAGCTGTGATCCCCGCCTTCACCAGATCCCCGGCCACTTTATTGGCCCCGTGCTTGGTCCGGGTAAAGACCAGGGCATTTTTCACCGCCGGTTCCCGGATCAGACTGGCCAACAGCTTGCTCTTATTCCCCCGGTCTACAAAATAGATCTGCTGATCAATGATCTCCACCGGGGAGGAGACCGGGTCCACCGCCACCCGCGCGGGGTTCTGAAGGAGGGTGTCCACCAGATGGGTCACCTCAGGCGGCATGGTGGCCGAGAAGAAGAGGGTCTGTTTTTTGGCGGGCAGCCACTGGAGGATTTTTCGCACATCGTGGATAAAGCCCATGTCCAGCATCCGATCCGCCTCGTCCAGCACAAAGATCTCCAGGGCGGAGAAGTCCAGCAGCTTTTGCTGGTAGAGATCACACAGCCGCCCCGGTGTCGCAACCAGAATATCGACCCCCCGCTTGAGCTGATCCACCTGGGGCCCCTGGCCCACGCCGCCGAAAATCACCGTAGCGCGCAGCGGGAGATACCGGCCATAGGCTGTAAAATTCTCGTGGATCTGGAGGGCAAGCTCTCTGGTGGGGGTGAGGATCAGGGCCCGGATGGCCCGCCCTTTTTGCTGGCGGCCTGCTGAGAGCCGCTGGAGGATGGGGGCGGCAAAGGCACAGGTCTTGCCGGTCCCAGTCTGTGCGCATCCCAGCACATCCCGGCCCTCCAGCGCCGGGGGAATGGCTTGTTCCTGAATGGGGGAGGGGGCCTCATACCCCTGTTCGGCCAGCGCCCTCAGGATGGGCTTGTTCAGGCCGAGTTCATGAAATGTCATTTCCATGTTCCTTTTCTTTATTTTTGCGGCAAAGCATGTGCGGCGCCGGACACAAAGGGGCCTGCTGTTATTCCTCCGGCGGGATGATCATCACCTGATGGGTGGTGCGCAGGCGGGGCTTCTGCATCAGGCCGGGGGCATACTCCTCGATCAACAGCATCCCCAAGTCATCGGCCTCCTCCGGGACAAAAAAGACGAATTCCCCCATGAGAGGATCCTCCCACAGCGCGTCCCACAGGCTGACGCTGTAGATATCATACTCCTTCAGTTTTCGGGTCAGAAGGGGGTCGTCCTCCAGCGGGATGGAGTCGCCCTCCAGCGGGGCCAGCATCGGCGTATCCATATGCAGATCCTCCCGATACGCCCCGCCGGTGATCCATACCGAGACGGCCAGGCAGCGGTATCCAGGCCGGTAGACACTGCTCTCCGGATCCAGCGGTACCCAAGCTACTCCATCAATGGTTATGGTCAGATCATTCACCTGGAATGGCTCCTCTAGGGCGTGCAGGACAGTCTCCGGCTCCCCGAATGGGAGAACAGAGGAGAAGTATGACAGCAGCCAGAGGGCGATAACCCCCACTAAAATCAGGCCCAGCAGGGGCAGGAGCTGGCGGTTCCCTGCAGACAGCTCCGGCGTACTGCACACTTTGAGCGTGGGGCGCTGTGCAGGTTGAACAGGCCGGGCCGCCTGAACTGGCTGTCCCGGCTTGGGAGGCGGATTGAATGCGCCGCACTTGGGACAGAACTCGTCCTGGTCATAGTTGTACCCCTTGCCGCAGTGGTGACAACGTACCTTTCTCATGGACCGCCTCCTGTTCCTCTGGTCGTTTTCCACCTTTTCCACATCCAGTGGAAATCTATGTGGAAAAGTGGAAAACCATCTATTCAGTTCGGTGCTTCACCTCAAATTGAACCTGAATTTTTCCGCCGCACACCATGCCCAGTTCAGCGGCGGCATGGGAGAGGTCGTAGCACTTCTGACCGGTGGTCTCCTGGCTGTTCCACAGGGCGGCGGCGTCCAGCTTGGCCTGGTACTCCACCGCGCCGCCGCCGATGGTGCCCTCGGTGTGTCCGTCCGGGTGGACGTGCATCCAGGTCCCAACACCCCGCGGCGCCGATCCGCTCTTCTTCGTGATGGTCACAAGGACGCCGGGCACATCCGGCGGCGGTACGGCATCCGGCCCCTTCCGGGACCGCTCCTGGATGATCTCCCCTAAAATGGAGATGGCGATCTCCGCCGGAGTCTGGGCGCCAATGCTCAGGCCGATGGGGGTATGCACCCCAGCCAGCTGGCCCCTGGAGAACCCCGCCTCCTGCATCTGCTTCATTACGGCGGCCACCTTGACCCGGCTTCCAATCATCCCTACATAGGCATAGTCTTTTTGAAGGATATGCTCCAGACACTTTCCATCGTAGGCGTGGCCGCGGGTAAGGATGACAAAATAATCGGTCGGTCCAGCCCCCAGCTGGTCCAGCGCCTCTAAAAAGGGCATACATAATACCTGGGCAGCCATGGGGAAACGCACCTGATTGGCAAATTCCTCCCGGTCATCAATCACTATAATCTCAAATTCCAGCCGGGCGGCCATATAGGCCACCTCCAGAGACACATGGCCTCCGCCGCACAATATCAGTCGCTCCATGAAGTTCTCAACTTTCTCTTTTTTTGCTTATCTGCGGGAGGAAAAATACAGCAGTCCCTCTAAAACGCCGCCGCCAATGGCCCTGGCCTTGTCCGAGACGGTAAAGCAGTGGTCATGGGCGCAGCGGGGGTCGATGTCTCCCGCCTTCATCCCCTTGGTCACCGTCAGTCCATCGGGGAGCATCCCCCGGACGGTGCCTGGCATCTGGGCATAGACCGGCGTCTCATCTACACGCGCCACCAGATCTCCCTCGGACACCGTATCTCCAATCTGAGAGACCGGATGGAAGATCCCATCTGCCGCGGCCCGGATGATCCGCTGGGTGGTATAGCCCCCGATGTCTCCGGGGACGCCGGTGTTGGGAATGGCGCTCCCCTCCAAAATCAGGCGGCCCAGATAGTGGCCCCGCTTGGTCTCAATGACGCCGTGGCAGTCCACCCCCGCCGTAAAGCCGGGCCCCATGGCCAGGACAATGGGGGCGTCTGTCATGCGGGTGCCCAGGTTGGACTTGGCCAAAATGCCGTCTACCACTGCGTCAAAGGGAAACCGCTGCCGGATGGCGGCCGCCGGATCCACCAGAACGGGGATCTCCCGCCGGGCCAGCGCCTCCACCACCTGCTCCGGTGTGTCCACCCGCCGGGCCGTGATCCCCTCGACTTCTGTCGTGCCGTCATAGATACACTGGGAGAAGGCCACTGTCCGCCGCACCGCCGTAGGCTGGGCAATCTCGGTCATGACCAGTTCCATGCCCGCCCGGTGCAGGCGGCAGGCCACACCTGAGGCCAGATCCCCTGCGCCCTTGATTAGAACCAACATAAACCTCCACGCTCCTCTTCCCGAAATGATGTGATCGCCGCAGGAATCCCCCGGTCTTTCAGCGCCTGGGCAATCCATCGGGCCGCCTGTGGATTGCACTCCGCCTTGTTGAGGGCACAGCGAAAGGCCATATACGGGGCCACCCCCTTCCGTCCGCCCTGGGGGCTGGACAGAATGACGGCCACATCCTCCCGCGTCACAAGGGCATCAGGAGGCTTGTCCAGCAGCGCACAGACCCGCTGGGGCCGGTGGCAGACCGCCTCTATAGGTTGTCCCACACTGTCCATCCCCGCCACCGCGATGACGGCATCTGTGGCGGGCGGGATGGCCGGCTCGTGGGCCTCCGGGGCCTTTAAGGGCAGGAACTTCGCCCCATCCCCTTCAACAACCACCACAGAGGCCGCCTCTTTGCACAGGCCGATGTCCCCCACGCCGCACAGCTTATTCTCCTTGGACCTGGCCCCCAGCATGAGAATTCCATGCTCTTTCAGACAGGCCCGCAGATGCTCCGGGTCCGGATTGCCGGTCAGCAGGAGTCTGGGGTGGGGCAGGATGTGGGTGGAGGTGGTGACAATCACGGTCCGCCCCGCAGTTCTGGCCTCCTGGGCCAGGGCATACATGATGCTGGTCTTTCCACCGCCCCCCACCAGTGTTACAGCCCGGTGAGCGTCCATATCCAGCGCAAACTGCGCCCAAAGACCCATAGCTTCCTCTCCCTATCTGTCTTTGTTTGCCTTTTAGAGCCTGTTTAATATCTTGAAGAATGCCAGTTGGCGAGGGATTTTCCCGCCAGACAAGGCAAATTTCCGCAGGAATACTTTATGTATTGCAAGAAAATTTAACGCAGTGTGGTGGGAAAAGACCCGCCAAATGGTGTTTTGAGAGATTTTAAACAGGCTCTTAGAGGTGTTCCACCAAAATTTTGACCCCTATCCCTATCAGCACCAGCCCGCCGGCAATGCCGGCCCGGCGCTGAAACAAGCAGCCCAGTCTTCGTCCAGCCAGGCCACCTAGTACGGAGAGCAGGAACGCAACTGCACCGATGATCAAAGCGGCAGAGAGAATATCCGCCGTCAGAAAAGCCAGCGAGATTCCCACAGCCAGGGCATCCATGCTGGTGGCAAGCGCCAGAGCCAATAGATGCCGCCGGGTCAGGAGTTTCACCGGCTGTTCAGGGCGGCAGGGGGCCGCAGCGGCGTCCCATACCATCCGGCCGCCAATCACAGCCAATAGGCCAAAGGCGATCCAGTGGTCCACCGCCTGGACCCGGCCGCTGATCCCGCTGCCCAGCACCCAGCCCAGCAGCGGCATGATAAATTGAAACAGGCCAAAATAGGCCCCCATCCTGACCGCCTGACGCCGTCCAAAGCCTGGCACTGAGATCCCGCTGGAGACCGACACCGCAAAGGCATCCATTGCCAGACTGAATGCAAGAAAGAGCCATTCTATCAAAGTACCACACATCCCATCCCACGTTACTGTCCGCATCCCTCACCGGCAGATATTCTTCCACTCCTAGGTTTTGTGGACAGAACGCAGGCCGGTTTGTGCTTTGCGGCAGGTGCAGTACCTCTGGCGTCAGACACACTCCAGAATATTATAGCAAAGAATCGCGGGATTGTGTACCCTAACTTTTCAGAACCTGATACAGCTGTGAATTTGTCCGCCTTTCTGCTGGTACATTTAGGTTCTATCCTCCGCCAAGATTTTATCCCAATTGAGACTGTCCTTTTTCTTCCAGTGATGCACCTTGCCCCATTCTATGACATCACCCTGGCCCATTATGTATGGTCCGCGCAATGGAAGCACAAAACTGCCTAACATGTTTCCAGCTGCGGCGGCTCTGATCCAAACTATTTTCCACCTGTCTAGCATATCATGTGGAAAGCCTACCTCAGACCGTAGTCTCTGCTACAGGGACAGGGGAGGGCCCTGCCGGATTTGCTGGAAAGTCGATTGGAGGAGGTGCTGGGGTCTCTGCGGGAGGAACTACAGGGATCTCTACTGGGGGGAGTGTGGGGGTTGGCTGCGGTGTTTCCCCGCCTGATCCGCCGGATTGGGAGGGGATAGCGGCTTGGTACAGACGATAGACGGTCATAAAGGACTGCTCCTTTGTATAGGTTCCTAGGGGGTGAAAGCTCTGATTCCCTACGCTGCCCATGATCCCGGCCTGCGTTACAAAATCGACTGCATTTTGGAACCACGATCCAATCTGAGCACTGTCCACAAAATCCGCTGGAGTGGTGGAAAACACGTCCATCCCCATCCGCCGGGCCGCACGGGTAAGAAAAGCTGCCGCCTCCTGACGGGTG
>JAAWBF010000164.1 GCA_022792555.1 Oscillospiraceae bacterium | reverse complement strand
ATGTATTACGCCAGAGATAACCACCCCGCCATCATCCCCAGAGAGATCTACTACCGGGTGAAGGAGGAGATGTCCCGCAGGGCCAGCAAGCGGAAGGTAATGCAGAAAACCGCCAAGACCGAGCAGGGCAAATACTCCGCAAAATATGCCCTGTCCGAGCTGCTGGTGTGCGGGGAGTGCGGTACGCCCTACAAGCGATGTACCTGGGCCAGAAACGGCAAAAAGCGTATTGTCTGGCGGTGCGTCTCCCGGCTGGAGTTCGGCACGAAATACTGCCATAATTCCCCTACGCTGGATGAGGACAGGCTTCATCGAGCTATCGTGGCCGCACTGAACGAGTACGGCGCTATCCGGGACGAGGTCAAGGCTGGTGTTCTGGAACTGACCGAACTGGCCCGGAGCGGCGGCGAGGACGGCGGCATGAGCCTTCTGGAGCTGCGGCAGAGGCTGGATGCCCTGACAGCAGAGCAGGCAGTTGTGCTAGACAAAATTCTGGAAAATATGGACAGCACGGAGCTGAACACCCAACTCGAAACGGTGACGGCAGAGAAACAACGCATCCTGGACCAGATCGCCGCCTGCCAGCAGGACAAGGAGCAGCAGGCCGCCCAAGCCTCCCGGCAGCGGGAGATGCAGGACTGGCTGGACCGGCAGCCCATGTGCTTCACAGAGTACGATGACACCCTCACCCGCAGGTTTGTGGAGCGGATCACTGTAGTGGACGCAGAAACCATCCAGGTCAAGATCAGGGACACGGACGTTGCGGTCGATGGAAAACTGTGCTAAAATAGCGCATGGAGGAACATGGCATGGCGATTTTTATCACAGGCGATACCCATGGAGAGTTTGTCCGCTTTAAGAAAAGCATCTTCTACGAACAGGCGGAGCTGACCAAGGATGACTGCGTCATAATCGCCGGTGACTTTGGCGGAATCTGGGACGGCAGCAAAGAGGAGCTGCACTGGCTGGATTGGCTGGAGGCGAAGCCCTTCACCACTCTGTTCGTATCTGGCAACCATGAGAACTTCGATATGCTGGCCAAGTTTCCGATTGAGGACTGGCACGGCGGCAAGGTACAGCGTATCCGCCCTTCGGTGATCCACCTGATGCGGGGCCAGATCTATAATATCCAGGGCAAGACCTTCTTCACCATGGGCGGAGCCAGCAGCCACGACATTGCAGGCGGCATCCTGGAGCCGGACGATCCACAGTTTAAACGAAAGTGCCGGATGCTCGATCACAGCGGTGCGCTGTATCGGGTGAACCACCGTTCCTGGTGGAAGGAGGAGCTGCCCAGCGAGGAGGAGTATCAGACTGCCAGAGCCAACCTGGACAGATTGGGTTGGGTGGTAGACTACATCATCACTCACTGCTGCCCCACCTCGGTACAGGATGAATTGAGCGGCGGATTTTATAAAGCCGATACCCTGACTGATTTTCTGGAGGAAGTAACCCAGCAGTGCCGCTTTAAATATCAGTTTTTTGGACACTACCACACAGATCAGATCATACAAGGAAAGTACGTTCTGCTGTACGAACAGATCATCTGCTTAAAGCCATGAACAAAGAGCAGACGTCAGAAATTGATGATAGTTCAATTTCTGACGTCCGCTCTTTGCATTTGAAATGTCTATATCAGAATCCTTACTTTTCACTTTACACTAACCTATATTTGCCTTATAATAATCTTAAGAGAGCTTGTGGTATTTATTGCGTCTCGTCGACAAAAATCAATCAAAAAGATTAAACCCGTTGCAGCGCAACAGATGCAGAGCTGCATCTTTTTTGTCAACGAAGGACAAGAAAGCCACCGGAATTTTGATAATTCCGGTGGTTTTTTACTGCTGTAACGGTTTGAAGCATAATGCACTATACAATTCAGAAAACGAGATAGCTTTAAAATAAAGCTGATTTCACACAAAACTGCACACGGGTTTACACACGGAACCTCTTGCTGGGCCTGTGGAGGAGATCCGTGCGCTATCCAGGCCCCTATCCCCTGGGATGTGGCGCCGGCCCAGTGGTTCGACGCCCACTTTCAGCCCCTGGAGCCCAGATATACCTACGCCCGGCCCAGCCGGTGCCAGAGTGCCGCCCCGGATATTCCACGCCCCTCCTGGTATATCCCCCAGGCGCTCCAGGCCGGACGTCTCTACGGTGTGGTGCTGGATACCTCCGGGTCTATGGATCGCCGCACTGGGAAGCATCGCCAGCTACAGTGCAGCTCGAAACGCTGGCTATGTGCAGGTCATTTTCTGCGATACCCACCCCTGTGATCAGGGCATTCTCCATTTCCCGCCCAGAGGGCCGTTTTTTTCCTCTCCTAATACGATTTTTCCATTGAAAGTGAAATGCGGCATCCAGATAATATTCTGGATGCCGCATTCTATCAAGTCCTATTGACAGTGATATCTTATGCTGCAGGAATGACCAGCTTCTGGCCAATCTGAATGGCGTTGGGGTTCTTAATGATAGACCGGTTGGCCTGGTAAATTACATCCCACTTGCTTCCAGTACCATAGTGCTTCTGGGAGATGGTCCACAGGCAGTCGCCGGACTGGACTGTGTAGGTCCTCTGTGTGGAAGTCGGAGTGGGGGCGGGGGTGGGTTCTGCTGTGGGGACTGGGGTAGGCGCGGGAGTAGGGGCCGGCGTGGGAGCGGGGGTAGGGGCCGGGGTCGGGGTCGGAGTGGGGGTGATCTCCGGTGTGGGAGCAGGCGTCTCAGGGGCGGGGGTAGGCGTCACCTCAGGAGTGGGCGCCGGGGTAACGGTGGGGGTGGGCCCCTCCAGCGCGGGCAGGACGCCGGACTCACGCAGAGCGGGTCCGTTCAGGGAGGCCACATTGGGAGTACGTCCGTCCTCGGAGGTGGGGATGGCGATCTCGCCGGAGCGGACCATCTCATAGATCAGGTCCTTCTGGGGGTCGTCCAGGTCGGCGCCGACGATCTTCCAGTTGTTGTCACACTCAGGCATCAGGGGGCCCTCCAGGGAGGCCACATAGTCGGTGATCATGTCGCGGACTGCGCCGCCCTCGTAGACCACATCAGACTCCTTGATCAACCCGGCGGACACTAGGCCGCCGTAGCGGTAGTTGTTCAGGGCCAAGATCAGCGTCTGGGTATCGCTGAGGGGCTCGCCCTTGTAGGTGACATTCTGAATACGGGAGCCCACGGGCTTGGAGATATCGATCTCGTAGTTGACCCCGGCAAACTCATCGTAGTTGTACATTCTGATATCGGGATTAAAGCTGATGGTCACGTCGCCGGGCTGATACTGGTTGAAGAAGTTGCCCGCCTGGCGCTCCATGATCTCCTTGAGCTGCTTGCCGGTGACGGTGACGCCAAAGAGGGTGTTGTCGTACTTGTAGATCTTCACACTGTCCCGGTGGAGGAAGGGTCCCTTCTGGAGGTTGGAGGTGGCGTCAAACAGGGCGGCCAGAGACACATCGGCCCCCGCCTGCTCCATCTGAACCTTGTTGACCAGATCGGTAATGGGGTTGTCGTACAGAATGGCGTTGGGAATGCCGGGGAGGAAGTCGATGGGGTCCATGAAAGTCTCGCCTACCTCGCCCACCTGACGGGAGGCCAGCTCCAGGCTCTTCTCGTGCAGGGGCTTAAACTCCGCCAGGAAGTCGGGATCGGGGGTGGCTTCGGCGCAGTCCAGCAACTCGCCCTCGGCCTTGTCCACCTTCCAGCCGTCGCCGTCTTTGGACAGGGTGAAGGTCACCTTGCTGACATACTGGGCATTGGAGCCGGGCTCCAGAACAGGGATACCGCCGATGGTCTCGTCCACAGTGGCGTGGGCGTGGCCAATAAACAGGGCGTCCATACGCTCGCCGTATGTCTCCGCGATGGCCTGCATACCTTCCATCCCGTACTCGCCCTCCAGGCCATAGTGGACGCTGCCGATGATGACGTCGGCCTTGCCCTCCAGCTCGTCGAGGATCTTTCCGGTCTCCTCCATGGGAGAGGTAAAGGTCATGTTGTCATAGTGCGTAGGGTCGGACTTCTCCCACTGTGGAATGTGGGGGGCATTAATGCCGAAGACAGCCACCTTCACGCCGTCCACATCAAAGATGTGATAGGCGTCGATCCAGCGGGTGTTGTCCGCCTTGTAGATGTTGCCCGCCAGGGTGACACCCTCGAACTCCTCGATCTCCTTGGTCACATAGTTGAAGCCGAAGTTGAACTCGTGGTTGCCCAGGGTCCAGGCGTCGTACTCCAGATAATTCAGCGCGCCGATCATGGGGTTGGGCTCATCGTTCAGAAACTCCTGGATGTAGTTGGCCTGGGTAGAATCGCCGGTGTCCAGCAGGAGCAGGTTGGGATCCTCGGCCCGCTCCTCCTTGATAATGGCTGCCGCATGGGCCAGGCTCGTTTTGCTCTCCTTGTTGGAGGCATAGTCAAAGGGGTTGATCATGCCGTGCAGGTCGCTGGTCTGCAGAACGGTGAGGGTCTTGGTGTCCGTCTCCTCCGCCGCAGCCGCAGGCAGGGCTAAGCCGGCCACCATCATAACTGCCAGCACCAGGGCCAAGAGACGGCTGTGTACTCGTTTCTCCATCTTGCATTCCTCCTAATTTCATATTTCCCCACTTTTTTCTAACAGGGATACTTTATTATACGATGATTCCGTACAAGATGCAATATGGGGCGGAAAAAATCCCCTGCTTTTTGGGCAAAAAGCAGGGGCGGCGTGTTCAATTTATGTCTCCTGAAGGAGCTCTATCAGATGGGCGGTGATCCGTCCGGTCAGGCCCCAGATTGCCCGCCCTTCCCAGCGGTAAATAGGGACCTCTACCTTCCCCTGCTGCCAGGCGTACCCCTGGGGAAAGCCGATCTGATCGTAGGGGAAGTCCTCCCCCACCTGCGGGCGGAGGGCATACTCATAGCGGAGGGGCTGGGTATTCATCAAATGGTCCAGAGGGACCAGAAAGGTCTCCTTGACCTCCGCAGGGCTGGGAGAGAGTGTCTGGCAGTCTGTCAACCGGCCCAAAAAGGGGTGAATGAAAATTCCTCTCTGATTGGTTAGGCGGTCCAGGGGGGCGATGATCTGGATGCCAGAGAGACCGAGCTCCTCCCAGGTCTCCCGCAGGGCGCACTGCTCCGGGGTCTCCGCCCCCTCGATCCGCCCGCCGGGGAAGCACACCTCCCCTGGCTGAGACAAGGTCTCCGCCCGGACCTCATAGAGCAGGTGGAGCTTCCCGGCCTGTTCTACCAGCGGGACCAGTACGGCAAACTCTCTGCCCAGAAAGCCAGGAGTCCTCCCCCGGAGACAGTCAAGCCGGTCAGCGAACGCCATTCCCATTCCCCCATACGGCCATCAGCCGGTTCAGGGCCTGGTAAAGCTGGCCCACATGCACACCGTCTATCAGGCTGTGGTTGACCTCCAGAGAGAGGGAGAGCATCGTTTTTCCCGCCTCTTCCTCGTACTTTCCCCAGGTCACGCGGGGGACTGAGTCCGCCGGATTGGTGTCCCGCTCGTTGATCAGACCGGTAATGGGAAACCACGGTAAGCAGCTGAAATAGATCTGCTCATCCTCCGCCCAGGCTGTTTTGGGGAAGAACTCCGTCTGGGCTTGACTGGCCGCTCTGGCCCGGCGGCAGAAGTCTGCCAGATCATCCCCCGCCTCCAGGGTGACAATATAGAAGAGATCGCCCCCTGGCTTCAAGTCTGTAAAGCTTGGGATCAGCCGATCGTGGAGGACAATCTGCCCCTCCCGGATCCGGTAGTGGAAGGCCTCCACCTCCTCCATAGCCTTTGTGACCGCAAAGACCATGGCGTAATAAAATGACAGCCCCTCCGCCTTTGTACGCCGCCGGAGGGGTGTGACATCAACAGGAAAGGTCAGCGCATAGAAGGGATTGGACATGGGGGCAAAAAAGTCAAACCGCTCCCGCCGCGGCCAGACGGCCTTGTCGATGATCTGCATGGTAGAACTTACCTCCTGAAACTGGCAGTTTCCCTCTCCATTATAGGAGAGGGAAAACAAAATTATATTTCGGTTCGGGTGAAATGGGCCAACGGGTCTGGGCGGGTCCAGAGGACAGCCGCCCCGGCGGCCTGGCTGGCTGGGACATGGATCAGGCGCTGGTTGGTGCTGCCCCGGAAGAGGAGATCGTAGGACTTGAGCGCCCCGACAAAAAGACCGTCCACCAGGACATCTGTCTCGTCCAACAAGGCCAGTTTTCCGGGATCTCCCTCCTGAATCAAATCCTCAAAGAGAAAACCCGTATAGGTCCACACGTTGAGTCCCTCTTCATGGGCGATCCGGGCCAGAGCTGCGCACTCCTCTGGCTGGAGAAAGGGCTCCCCCCCTGACAGGGTCAGGCCGCTGGTCAGCGGGTTTTGCCGCATGGCCTGGGCCAGCTCATCCACCTGGATCTCCCGCCCGCCGCCGGGGTCATGGGTCTCTGGATTGTGGCAGTGGGGGCAGTGGTGAGGACAGCCCTGGGTAAAGACGGTGAAGCGCAGGCCAGGGCCGTCTACAATGGAGTCAGATACCATGTTTGCAATCCGCATTCTCTCCCTCCATCCGCCGCAGCTATACGCCGTGCTTGACCCGGTCCCGCTCTTCCGCCCGCTTGGCGTTGTTGAAGCGATCCAGGGTGCCCACCAGATAGCCGGTGATGCGGCGGATCCGCTCAAAGGGGACGCCGTCGTCCTCGGTCCGGCCGCAGCCGGGGCACTGATCGCCGATGATGCCGGAGAACCCGCACACCGGGTCCCGATCCACCGGGTGGTTCACCGAGCCGTAGCCGATCCCCTGCTCCTTCATACAGCGGACCACCTGCTCGAAGGCCTCCAGGTTCTCTGTGGGGTCCCCGTCCATCTCGATATAGCTGATGTGGCCCGCGTTGGTGAGGGCGTGGTAAGGGGCCTCCAGGTGGATTTTCTCAAAGGCGGAGAGAGGGAAGTACACCGGCACATGGAACGAGTTTGTATAGTATTCCCGGTCGGTGACACCGGGGATGTTGCCATATCTCTGGCGGTCCAGCTTGACAAAGCGGCCGGACAGCCCCTCAGCGGGGGTGGCCAGCAGGGAGAAGTTCAGCCTCCGGTTCTGGGCCTCCCGGTCCATCCTGGCCCGCATATGGCCCACAATCTCTTGGCCCAGTGCCTGGGCCTTCTCGCTCTCCCCGTGGTGGACCCCCAGCAGGGCCTTGAGTGCCTCGGCCAAGCCGATAAAGCCCACAGAGAGGGTCCCGTGGCGCAGGATCTCCCGGACCTCATCGTCCCAGGCCAGATGCTCGGAATCCAGCCACACCCCCTGCCCCATCAGGAAGGGATAGTTGTAGACATGCTTGCGGCACTGGATCTCAAAGCGCTCCAGAAGCTGATCCACGCACAGATCCATCATGCGGTCCAGCCCCTCAAAGAAGACCTGAATATCCCCATTGGACTTGATGGCCAGCCGGGGCAGGTTGATGGTGGTAAAGGACAGGTTGCCCCGGCCGTTGCAGATCTCCCGCTCCGGGTCGTAGACATTGCCGATGACCCGTGTGCGGCAGCCCATATAGGCGATCTCAGTTTCAGGATGTCCCGGCTTATAATATTGGAGGTTAAAAGAGGCGTCCAGGAAGGAGAAGTTGGGGAACAGCCGCTTGGCGCTGCACCGCATGGCCAGCTGGAATAGGTCGTAATTGGGCTCTCCAGGGTTGTAGTTAACCCCCTCCTTGACCCGGAAAATCTGGATGGGGAAGATGGGAGTCTCCCCACCCCCCAGACCGGCTTCGGTGGCCAGCATGACATTTTTCATCACCATGCGGCCCTCTGGAGAGGTGTCCATCCCGTAGTTGATGGAGGAGAAAGGTGTCTGGGCTCCCGCTCTGGAGTGCATAGTATTCAAATTGTGAATCAGCGCCTCCATGGCCTGATAGACCGCCCGGTCAGTCTCCTTCACCGCCCGACGGTGGGCAAACGCCTGGGCCTTTTCCAGCATGGCCTGATCGGGAAAGTGCTCCGAGAGACGGCGGAGTTCCTCCGCCTGATAACCTTCACATCCCTCAAGGGTGGGACACAGACCGGTCTGGGTCTGGATCTCTTCGACGAAAGCTTTGATGGTCTTGTCATAATCCTGTCCGTCCCACAGGAGGGTCAGCGCCCGGCTCAGATTGGTTCGATAGAGGCGCACAAAGGTCTTGCGCACCCCCTCGGCCATGCCATAATCAAAGTCGGCAATGGCCTGTCCCCCGTGCTGGTCGTTCTGGTTGGATTGGATGGCAATGCAGGCCAGAGCAGCATAGGAGGAGATGTCGTTGGGTTCCCGCAGGGTGCCATGGCCGGTGGAAAAGCCCCCCTTGAACAGTTTGCGCAGATCGATCTGGCAACAGGTGGTGGTCAAAGTGAGAAAGTCCAGATCATGGATGTGGATATCTCCCTCCCGGTGGGCTCTTGCATGGTCGGGATTGAGGACAAACATGTCATAGAACTGCTTGGCCCCCTCGGACCCGAATTTCAGCATAGAACCCATGGCGGTATCCCCATCAATGTTGGCGTTCTCCCGCTTGATGTCGCTGTCCTTGGCGCTGGAAAAGGTGATGTCCTCATAGGTTTTCATGAGGCGCGTATTCATCTCTCTGGCCCGGCTGCGCTCCTCCCGGTAGAGAATGTACGCCTTTGCAGTCTGCACATACCCGTTGTCCATCAAAACCTGCTCCACCAGGTCCTGAATGTGCTCCACATCGGGCTGGAGATTGCCCTCCTCCTCCAAATGGGAGAGCACCAGCGTGGCCAGATGCTGGGCAGTGTCCTCCTGCCCCGGCTTATAGGTCGCATTAAAAGATTTGGTAATCGCGGAGGCGATTTTCTCCTGCCGGAACCCTACCAGCCGGCCATCCCGTTTCCGAATTCCTGTTATGGTCATCCTTTGCACCCTTTCCAGCTGTCCACAAAAAAACGCCTCTGTAGGGCGATTGTGAATGGTTCGTTAATTTATACAACATCTTGCGCTTTTCTTTGAACTTGCAACCCTATCCTACCCTATCTTGATAGTTCCGTCAATAGGCAAAACAGCGAAAAAACCGCCGTCTTCCCCTTTTCGGCCCCCTTAAAAAGGGCGCAACGCCTTGACCGGCAAGGGGAAAACGGTGGTAAAAGGTCGAAAGTATCAAACATCAGATCGGAGATGGGCCAGGCCCTGAATTGCTGTTCACGCTACAACAGCACAAGACCGTATTTCCGCCGCATCTCGTCCAAAAATTCCGGCTCTATGTCCTCGGTGTTGTCCCAAAAAGCCCGGCCCTGATAGATCCGCAGGGCCCGCTCCAGCAGCTCTGGCACATCGGTGGACAGACACAATGCATCTTTGATCGCGTACTGCTCCTCGGAAAAGATATCTACATCGTCCTCCTCCAGCACAGCAATCTTCAACGCCCCCTGGGGGGAGGATTCCTCGGCCTCCAAAATATCCTCCAGCAGATTAGAGGAGCAGGGGATGACCTCCCCCACATCCACATCGGGGGTAATAAACCGGGCCTCCTTCTCGCTGGCGCAGGGGATTACATCCGGGTCTTGTTTCGGCGGGGTAAACTGGGTAAAATCTACCTCCCCCAGGGCCTTGGAGATGGCGTCCAGATGGGCAGGGCTGGTGCCGCAGCAGCCCCCAAAGATCCGCGCCCCCGCCTGAGCCAGGGCGGGAACCCAGGCCGCAACCCCCTCCGGGTCCATCCGGTCTATGACACCGGCGCTGGGCTTGGCGATGAGGGGGAGTCTGGCATAGGGGAACAGGCGGCGCAGCTGAGTACACACACAATCCGGACCGGAGGTGCAGTTGAGCCCAAAGGCGGAGGCCCCCATCCCCTGCATAACAATCATTGCGGCCAGGACATCGGTCCCCAGGACACCGCGCCCGTTGTCATCACAGGTGAAGCTGACCCACACCGGCTTATTGGACACACTGCGCGCCGCCAGAAGAGCGGCGCGGGCCTCGTGCATGGTTGTAAAAGTCTCCAGGCAGAAGAGGTCTACCCCGGCTTCAGCCAGGGCGGCGGCCTGTTCTGCGTACATGTCGATCAATTCTTCAAATGTGACACTCCCAAAGGGGTGAATAGCCTGACCGGTGGGGGCCATATCTCCCGCCACCAGGGCTTTCCCCCCGGCGGCCTCCTGGGAGAGGGCCACCAGCCGGCGGTTATATTCGTCCACCTTGCCGTGGATGCCATGGGCTTCCAGCAAAATCCGGTTAGCCCCAAAGGTGGGGGCCATCAGGACCTGTGCGCCTATCCCCACATACTCCCGCTGGAGTCCCACCAAAACACCGGGATAATCCAGCACCCACTGCTCGGTGCACACACCGGCGGCCATGCCGCGCCGGATCAGCTCGGTCCCGGTGGCGCCGTCCAAAAGAAGGGGTATGGGAATGGTATCCATGGCCTGGGGCCTCCTTATATCATTTCTCAAATTTTCCCAGAAGGAAAGGAATCTTTTAGAAGTTGCACCGGACAATACAGGTCAGCGTCTGGCCGTCCACGGTGCAGGTGATCTTGGTGGTGCCGCGTCCGACGGGCTTGACCACGCCGTCCGCCGAGATGGAGGCCACAGAGGTATT
>JAAWBF010000163.1 GCA_022792555.1 Oscillospiraceae bacterium | reverse complement strand
TGGTCGGCCCACAGTCCCTACGCCGCCGCGTGGCCGGAAAATGTACATATCTTCTCGGCTCAGACTCCCCAGGCGGTTCCCCTGCCCCAGCTGGGATGTGTGGTGTACGGCGCGGCCTTCTGCGATCCGGCCTGCGGCACCTCCCCGCTGAAGGGCTTTCACGCCCCGGAGGACGGGAATATCTCCCTGATGGTTCTCCACGGAGAGGTGGGGAGCGGGGGAAATTACGGCCCCCTCTCCAAAACAGACATCGCAGACAGCGGCTTGACCTATCTGGCCCTGGGTCATGTCCACAGCTGCAGCGGCCTCCAGCAGACGGGGGATACCTGGTGGGCCTACCCCGGCTGTCCGGAGGGCCGGGGGTTTGACGAGGCGGGGGACAAGGGGGTCCTGCTGGGGACCATTAACAACGGCGTTGTCTCGACGCAGTTTGTCCCCCTGGCCGCCCGGCGCTATCTGGTTAAGACGGTGGATGTGACCGGGCGCGCCCCGGAGGAGGCCCTGGCGGACTTCCTACCCCAGACTCCCAGCCCCGATCTGTGCCGCATTGTCTTCACCGGGGCCTGTACGGGCCTCCCCCTCCCCACGCTGGAGGCCATAGCCGCACCCTGCTACTACAGCGTCAACCTCCAGGACAGGACCCATATGCCCCTGGACCTGTGGCGGCGGGCCAAGGAGGACACCTTGACCGGACTTTTCCTGCGCGCCATGCGCCAGCGGCTGGACAGCACCCAATCCGAGGAGGGACAGGCCCAGATCCAGCAGGCGGTCCGCTTTGGCCTGGCCGCGCTGGAGCACAGAGAGGACCCCTTTGGATAGCGCCCTGGGCTCAGTGCCGATACGCCCCGCAGGGGCGGACACCATATATGATATGCGTTCAAGTCTGCCGACAGCAGACGGGAGGAGCTATGATTATCAAACAAATGGCCGCCTCATTTGGGCGGCTTCAAAATGCCAGCCTGACCCTGGAGGAGGGCTTCAATCTCATTGAGGCCCCCAATGAGGCGGGGAAATCCACCTGGTCTGCCTTCCTGCGGGCCATGTTTTACGGCATCCCCACCAAGGAGCGGGACCGGCAGGGATTTTTGGCGGAGAAAAACCGCTATCAGCCCTGGTCCGGCCTGCCCATGGAGGGGCGGATTGATCTCATCTGGAGGGGGCAGGCCATCACCCTGCGCCGGAGTGCCCGAAATAATATCCCCTTTGGAACCTTTGAGGCGGTGGACACCGCCACCGGCGCCCCCATCCCCGGACTCACCGGCCAGAATGTGGGGGAGACGCTGCTGGGGGTCCCCAGAGAGGTCTTTGAGCGCTCGGCCTTTGTCGGCCAAGGGGCCGCGGCGGTAGACGGGACCCCTGCCCTGGAAAAACGGATTGCCGCTCTGGTCTCCTCAGGAGAGGAGGAGGTCTCTCCCTCCCAGGTCCGCCAGCAGCTCCGGGACTGGCAGAACCGGCGCCGCCACAACAAAACCGGGCTCATTCCCAAGCTGGAAGAGGAGCTGGCCGGACTGGAGCAGACCATCGAACGGCAGAACAGGGCCCACCGTATGGCCGAGGAGGCCAGACAGGAGGTGGCCGCTCTGACCGCAGAGAAGGCCCAGCTGGAGGGGGCTCTGGCCGCCAGCCGGCAGGCGGAGAATGAGCTGCGCCGCCAGAAGTACGAGGCCGCCCAGCAGGCTCTGGCTCAGGCCGAGGCAGAGGCCAAAGCGATCCATGCCGACCTCACCCGCCAGGGAACGCCGCCCGGCCAAGAGGCCCTGCGCGCCGCCCAAGAGGACCTCAACTATCTAAACACCCTCTCGGCGAATATTAAGCTGGCCGAGAGCCAGCGGGAGACCGCCCGCGCCCAAGCTGAGGCCGCCCGGCTCCAGGCGGAGGACCCCTGCTTTTCTCGTTTATCCGCCCAGGAGGCCCAGGAGCAGGCCAACCGGGACGCCAAACAGGTAAATGAGCTCTTATCCCAGGCCGAGGCGCCCAGCTCCTTCCGGCTGCTCGGTCTGGCGATCCTGATTTTAAGCGCGGCGCTGCTGGTGCTGGCCTTTGTGAAATCCTCTTTCTTGATTGGAGGGCTTGGACTGGCATTGCTGGCCGCAGATGCAGTCTATACTCTGCTGCGCACCCGCAGGCAGACACGGCTCCAGACGGACGCCCAGAATCTGCTGGACCGGTATCAGGCCGATTCCCCCGACGGGATCTTAGATCGGGCCGCGCACTACCAGTCCAAGCAGGAGACGGCCAGACAGGCCGAACAGAAGCGCGCCGACCTGGAGACCTCCCTGGCGCAGATGGCCGCCCAGCGGATAGAGCTCCGGGCCGCCCTCCTGGATTTGGTCCACCCCTTCGCCCCTACAGTGAGCGATGTCTTTGGGATCTCGGCGGCCATCTCCCGCGCTCTGGCGCTGGAGGACAAGCTTGCCACCGCGCTGATGCGGCGGGAGACAGCCAAGACCCTGGTAGAGAGCCTGCCAAAGCCGGACGCCGCCGTGCCAGGACGGGCTACGGCCCTTCCCCAGGATAACCGGGATCCCAAGGCTATCTCCATGCGGCTGTCCGCCGTGGATCAGGAGCTGGTCCGGCGCAGCAGTGTGCTGGCCATGGCCAAGGGCGAGTTGAATACACTGGGGGATCCCGCCCTCTTTCAGGCCCGGCGGGAACGGGTAAAAGAGGAGTTGGCCCGGCGCAGCCAGGAATACGATGCCCTCACCCTGGCTCTGGAGTGCCTGGAGCAGTCGGATACCCAGATACAGTCCCGCTTCTCCCCCGTCCTCAACCAGCGCGCCGGGGAGATCGCCGCCGCCCTGACTGGCGGGAAATACAACACCGTCACCCTCACAAAGGATTTTGAAGCCTCTGCCGGGGAGGCGGGAGGGGTCACCCCCCGCCGCTCACTGACCCTCTCTAAGGGGACGGTGGACCAGCTTTATTTGGCGGTGCGTCTGGCTGTCTGCCAGCTCGCCCTGCCCAGTGAGGACCCACCCCCTCTGATCCTGGACGACGCCCTGACCAACTTCGACGACAAACGCACCGCCCTGGCGTTACGCTATCTGTTGGAGCTGTCCGCCTCCCAGCAGGTCCTCCTCTTCACCTGCCACAGCCGGGAGGGCCGCCTGCTGGAGGGAGAGCCCGGCGTCCACCGGCCTTGCAATTCCGCGTGGGACGCGCTATAATCAAAGGACTTCAAGCAAAATGAGCAGGACCTCCTGGAAGCGAGAAAACGCCGGCCTGGAGGGACTGAATCAAGGAGGATACCCATGGATCGCAGCATACCGCAGGCCAAAGACAAATGGTGGCGCAAACAGCCGAAGCTCTCTGACGCCCAATCCCTCAAGCTGGATCTCTATTTCTGGCTCCAGGCCCTGACGATCTCTCTGATCAGCCTGATCCTGATCTTTACGCTGGTGGGGCGGATCATCCGGGTAGACGGCGTCTCTATGCTCCCCACCCTCCACCACCAAGATCTGCTTTTGATCCAGGGCCTCGGCTATGAGCCCCAGCAGGGGGACATCGTGGTCCTCACCAAGGCGTTCCGTATTTTTAACAGCCCCATTGTCAAGCGGGTGATCGCCGTCGGGGGACAGACGGTGGAGATCGACTACGAAAGCCACACCGTCTTTGTGGACGGCCAGCCCCTGGATGAGCCCTATATTAACCCGGAAGAGGTCATGACCCAGCCCAGCTATGAAAACCTCACCTCGGTTACCGTACCAGAGGGGTCGATCTTCGTTATGGGGGACAACCGCAACCACTCCTCCGACAGCCGGGACGTGGAGCTGGGCGTGGTAGACAACCGCTATGTCCTGGGAAAAGCGGTGATCATCCTTTTTCCCTTTGAAGACTTCGGGATGATTGAGGGACATTAAGAACCTGTATTCATAACCGAAAATGTCGGCTGGGCGAGGAATATTCCCGCCGGTCATGGTCCGTAGGGGCAAGAGCCAGCGGTATAAACCGCGCTTCAACGGCCGTCTCTTTTTTGCGCTTATTTGTGCTCACTACACAGGAGGAAACGCCATGGAGAAGCAACTGCTCCAGCAACTGCCCAAGATGGACCTACTACTGGCCCATCCGATTCTGGCGGAAGAGACTCTGCCCTACTACGCCCGGAAGGAGGGCGCGCGGACCGCGTTAGACAACCTGCGCCGTGGGATCTTAGCGGGGGCGATCACCGTGCTGCCCTCAGAGGGGGCGATAGCGGCGGATGCCCTCCACCGGGCGGAGCTGCTCTGCCGGCCCCATTTGCAGCGGGTGATCAATGGCACCGGGGTGGTGCTTCACACCAATCTGGGCCGCTCTCCTCTGGGGAAAACTGCGGCGCAAGCGGTCTACAATGCCGCTCTGGGGTACTCCAATCTGGAGTACGATCTGGCCGCAGGCCGCCGGGGGAGCCGGTTTTCCCATATTGAGGGCCTGCTGTGCCAGCTCACCGGGACGGAGGCCGCCCTGGCAGTGAACAACAACGCGGCAGCCGTGTTTTTGATGCTCTCCGCCCTGGCCGCCGGAAAGCGGGTGGCCATCTCCCGCGGAGAGCTGGTGGAGATCGGCGGATCCTTCCGGGTGCCGGAGATCATGGCCCGCAGCGGAGCTGTGCTCCTTGAGGTGGGGACCACCAACAAGACCCACCTGTCCGACTACCGCCGGGCCATTGAGGAGCAGGGAGCGGAGATCCTGCTCAAGGTCCACACCAGCAACTTTCAGATTGTAGGCTTTACCGAGGAGGTCCCCCTGGATCAGCTGGTGGCCCTGGGAAAAGAGAAGGGGATCCCTGTCTTTCACGACTTGGGCAGCGGGGCGCTTTACTCCGATTCCACCCTTGGTGTCCCGGAGGGGCCCACGGTGGAGGACAGCGTCCGGGCCGGGGCCGATGTGATCTGCTTTTCAGGGGACAAGCTGCTGGGCGGGCCCCAGGCTGGGATCGCCATTGGAAAAAAGAACTTCATTGAGGCCATGAAGCGGGATCAATTTGCCCGTGTGGTGCGGATTGACAAGCTCACCCTGGCCGCCCTGGAGGCCACCCTGCAACATTACCGGGATCCCGCCCTGGCGGCCCAGGCCATTCCAACCCTATCCATGCTGGGGGCCAGGCAGGAGGACCTCAAGGTCCAGGCCGAAGCCCTCCGGGCCCGGCTGGCGGAGCACTTTTCCGCCGCCTGTACCTTCACCATCGCCCCGGATGTGGGAGAGGTAGGGGGCGGCTCCCTGCCCAGCGTTCCGCTGCCCACCTATGTGGTGGAGCTCTCCCCCCTCGCCCTGCGGGTGGAGGATCTGGAGGAGGGCCTGCGGACCTGGTCTGTCCCCATCATCGGACGGGTAAACCGGGGCCGGTATCTGCTGGATGTACGCACCCTCGTCCAGGAGGACTGGGACGAGCTGGAGCGGGCGCTGGATCATATATTGGGGGAATCGCAGTGAAGCATATCATCATCGGCACCGCCGGCCATGTGGACCACGGCAAGACCTGTCTGACCCGCGCCCTCACCGGTGTGGACACCGACCGGCTCAAGGAGGAGCAGAAGCGGGGGATCACCATCGAGATCGGCTTTGCCCAGCTCACCCTGCCCAATGGACAGAGGGCCAGCATCATCGACGTACCCGGTCACGAGAAGTTCATCCGCAATATGCTGGTGGGGGCCGCGGGGATGGACGTGGTGCTGCTGGTCATCGCCGCTGACGAGGGCTTCATGCCCCAGACCAGGGAGCACCTGGGGATTCTCTCCCTGCTGGGGGTGCAGAACGGAATTATCGTCATCACCAAGGCGGATATGGTGGAGGAGGAGTGGCTGGAGGCCATCCAGGAGGAGGCCAGAGAGGATGTCCAGGGGACCTTCCTGGCCCAGGCGCCCATGATTGCGGTCTCCTCCCATACCGGCCAGGGCCTGGAGGAGCTCAAGGCCCTGATTGTCCAACTGGTGGAGGGAGCCGAGCAGCGCAATCAGGACCGGCCCTTCCGGGTGCCGGTGGACCGGCTGTTCTCGGTGGACGGCTTCGGCACGGTGATCACCGGGACCCTGCTGGAGGGCTCCATGTCCCTGGGAGATGAGGTTTGCGTCTATCCCAGCGGGAAAAAGGCCCGCGTCCGGGGGCTCCAAAACCACGACTGCCCCACAGAGCGGGTGGAGGCCGGGATGCGGGTGGCGGTGAACCTGTCTGGTGTGGATAAAGCTGACCTCAAGCGGGGGGACACCTTAGCCAAGCCAAGCTCCATGATCCTCTCCAAGCAGATGGATGTCCAGCTCACCATGCTCAAGGATGCCCCTTATCCGATTAAGAATGACACCCAGCTCCATTTCCACCATGGCACCCGAGAGCTGGTGTGTAAATGCGTCCTGCTGGGGCGGGACACCCTGGAGGCGGGGGAGACCGGCTATGCCCAGCTCCGGTTCCAGGAGGAGGTGGCGGTTAAGCACACCGACCCCTTTGTCGTCCGCTTTTTCTCCCCCACCGTCACCGTGGGGGGCGGACGGATTCTCAACGCAGATCCAGGCCGCCATAAGCGCAACGACCCCAATATCCTCGCCGGTTTGGCCGCCCGCGCCTCAGGCGCGGCGGACCGGCAGATCCTCCAGGCCCTGGGGGACGCGGGGGACGCCATGCTCAAGGGCGGTGAGCTGGCCAAGGCCGCCGGTCTCACCGAGGGTGAATTGGAGGAGGCCCTGCCCCACCTGCTGGAGGCGGGCGAGGCGGTGGATCTGGGCGGGCGCTACCTGTCCCACGAGCGGGTGGACCAGCTCTGGGAAAAGGCCGTTCAGCTCCTCTCCGCCTACCACAAGGCCCAGCCCCTCCAGCCCGGCATGAACCGGGGAGAATTCCGGGGAAAGCTCCTCCCCAAGGCGCCCCCCGCCGCCGCAGACGCCCTGGCCGCTTACTTTGTGGAGCATCGGGGCCTGCGTCTGGAGGGTCCCACCTTGGCCCTGCCCGGCTTCCAGGTGGTGTGGAATTCCTTCTATACCGCCCTGCGGGATCAGATCGTGCAGGTTTACCAGCAGGCCGGACTCTCCCCCGGCAATCTGGACGAGCTCCTGGCCGGGTTTGGGAAAAAGCAGGAGGGCGCCCGGCAGGTGGTCCAGCGGCTCCTCTACGATGGGGATCTCATCGCCCTTACCCCCCAGATCCTGGTGGACCGCGCCCATTATGAGACCGCTTTACATGCCCTCTATACCCTCTTTGACCAAAATCCACAGCTCGCCCTCCCTGCCTTCCGGGATGCCCTGGGTATCTCCCGCAAATATGCCCTCGCCTTTCTGGAATATTGGGATGGCTCTGGCGTCACCCGCAAGACGGGAGACACCAGAACGCTGTTAAAGCCCAAACAGGCGGGATAAAAGAAGTACTCCGGGTTTGTTTAAAACCCAGAGTACTGTCTGTCAAAAAAGCCCGGATTCTCGGTAAGAGAGTCCGGGCTTATTCTCTGCATGCCTTGGCATATAGCTGTAAGATTTTTAGCGCATCCTCACGCTGTTCTTGTGAGAGAGTGCCAAGAATATCAACCAGAGGATTTTGCAAAGGATATGACAAGTCGCCAAGCAGTAAATAGTCAAGGCTGATATCCAATGTTTTACTCAGATGAATAAGCGTATCCAGGGACACATTCTTTTCGCCGCGTTCCAGCATTTGATAGAATCGAAGACTGATACCGGCTTTTTCGGCTACCTGCTCCTGGGTCAATTTTAGCGCGGTACGTCTGCTGTGCAGTCGCGCACCAAATAAAAGCTGCTCCTGATGTGTCAATTCATCCAACCCCTTGTAGTTCGTATTTTACAACTATAAGTTCGTTTTTATAACGAAATATAAGTTGCTATTACGAACTGACAGGTGTAAAATGAGGCTGATAAAGTTCTAAATTGGGAGCGTGAATATCAATGGTCTACTCAAAAGAAAGAGGACAAATGATCGACCGTATTTTCAAGGCATTTCAACATTACATACAGGAACAGAACTATTTTGATATTGTCTACTCCGAAAAGATCGGTTATGTTTGGCTTCTAGTGGATCAACCAAGCGATGCTGTAGCAGATGTACTTGACAGTCCGGAAGCAATGCTGGATTCTCTGTTTAACGACATCATTAACGATGTCGTGTTTTCACCGAATAATCCATACCATATTCCAATTCACTGATATTATCAGAATACGAGGAGACCGAAAGCCGGCGTCGTATTACTGCGATTCTGGAAACAATGGAGACGATAAAGATTTCTGTCTCGATTATCTGGAGAAGTATTTAAAAGAATACCAGGAAAATGCGCTTGATCTCACATAAAACCATAGGGAGAGTGGTGCTTCTCTGCGCCGATAGGCAGACGGAAAATTGAGCGGGCGGACGCAGCTTACTGGATCGGCCTGTCAAACTTGATTTCCGGGGCAGGCGGCGGACAGGCTTTACGAATCCGGCCTGACTATGCTATAATAGCGGCAACATTCCAACGCAAGAAGAAGGGGGATCTGGAATGGAGGAACTGGAGGAGCTCAAGGAGCGGATGAGTGGAGAGCGGCCCGTAGATTGGGATCAATTTCCCGATCTCGGTCTCTATATGGATCAGATCATCTCCTATCTGCCCCGGCAGCTGATCCACTACGGCAGCGGGGATCTGCTGACCCCAGCCATGGTGAACAACTATATCAAAGACGGGCTTCTGCCCCGTGCAGATGGGAAGCGGTATTCCCGCGTCCACCTGGCCTATCTGACGGCCATCAGCGTGTTAAAGCAGGTGCTGTCGGTGCGGGAGACCAGCCTGTTGCTCTCCGAGGGGGGCAAATTAAAGGCGGGGGACCCCCATGTGCTCTACGACTATTTCTGCCGGGAGCTGGACACTGCCCTCACTGAGACGGCGGAGGGTCTGCCGGTGGAGGGGACCGAGGCGGATCTGCCCCGGCTGGCCCTGGGACTGGC
>JAAWBF010000162.1 GCA_022792555.1 Oscillospiraceae bacterium | reverse complement strand
GCCCCGCATGGCGCCGCCGTGGATGTTGTTGGTAAACACACCAAAGGTGTCCGTCTTGACATTGGGGATGGTATAGGCGCCGCAGCTGTGGATGCTGGCGCGGGAGTTCATAAACTGGGTCTGGTTGTTGTAAGCGCCGCAGTTGTCAATCTGGCTGCCCTCCCAGGCCACAATACGTCCGTCCTTTTTGACGCCCACCTTATAGTGCAGCAGGAAGGGGTGGCGCTTGGCGCTCTCCAGGAAGGACTCCTCCCGGCGGAAGGTCATCTTCACAGGCCGGCCCACCAGACGGCACAGGTAGGCACAGCGGGCGGCCAGCATACCGATGCCCTCCTCCTTGCCGCCAAAGCTGCCGCCCAGGGACTCCTGGAACACACGGACATCGTGCATTCCAACTCCCAGCACGTCCGCCACATAGCGGCGGGTGAAAAAGGGATTCTGGCTGGAGGAGTGGACGGTCATGATGCCGTCGGCGGGATTCTGAACACAGACCACCGCTTCCGGCTCAATGTAAGAGTGTTCAATGTACTGGGTCTCGTACTCCCGCTCAATGATAAGGTCGGCCTGGGCAAAGCCCTCCTCTACATCCCCCTTGCGAATGGGATAGAGGGAGTCGGTAAAGACATTGTCCGGGAAATTCTCATGGACAGCGGGCGCGCCGGGGGCCATGGCATCCCGAATGGTGTACACGCCGGGCAGGGCCTCGAACTCCACCTCAATGGCGGCCAGGGCCTCATCTACCAGGGCGCGGGTCTCGGCACACACCAGCGCCACCACGTCACCTGCGTATTTGACCTCGTTCGTCAGATACATATAGGGGGCGGGACCGGCGCAGCTTTTGGGCTTGGGCATGTCATCCGCCGTGACTACCGCCAGCACGCCGGGGATGGCCTTGGCCTTGCTGGTGTCTATATGGACCACCTTGGCGTGAGACTGATTGCTACGCAGACAGCCGCCGTACACCATCTCAGGGAACTTAACATCAGCGGCATAGTTAGCCCGGCCAGATACCTTGTCAACCCCGTCAATCCGCGGGACCGAGCGGTTTAACACATGAAATTGATCGATTTTTTCTCCGTATAGGGGCATTTTCTCACCTTCCTTGCATGGAAACCCCGCTGGGCGGGGTGGGGGAATTTCCCCGGATGGATACGCTTAGAACTGCTCGCGCCTGCTCTTCCCGCCCTCTGCGGGGACGGGAAAACAGCCTGCGGTCAGGTTCTACTGAAACGTCCAAAAACGGGCGCAGGCCTCGCGCACCTGCTCACGCAGGGCATCGCGATCCAGCGTGGTCAAAACGCCGTCCCGTTTGAGCTGCCGGCCTCCCACAAAGACATTCTGCACGTCGGCGGGATTGCGGAACAGGATGATTTGATCGTAAATATTCTTTTCGTTGATGGGCGTGGGCGTATCGTCCATGCGGACGGTAATCACATCGGCCAGCATGCCTGGGGCAATCTGCCCCACCTGCTCCATGCCGAGGGCTTTGGCCCCCATATCGGTTGCCATTCGGTAGACCTGCCGGGCGCCCATCGCCTGTGGGTCCTGCCGGTTTGCCTTGTGAATTAAAAATGCTCCCCGCATCACTTCAAAAAAGTTGTTGATATATCCGTCAGTCCCCAGACCTACCTGCACACCGGCCTCCAGCAGCTCGGTCACAGGGGCGATTCCTCCGCCCACTTCACAATTTGAAAGGGGCATGGACACCGCAGTTGCTCCGCTGCGGCCCAGCAGATCGATCTCGTCCTGGTTCACCTGCACCACCTGAGAGGCGATGACATCCCGGTCCAGACAGCCCATCTCATCGTATAGGGCCACAGGCCGGCGGCCTTCCCGGTGCTCAGCGCACCAGTTGGGCTCAAAGACACTCTCGGACAGGTGCATGTGGAACTTGGCATCCAGCTTTCTGGCCATATCCCTGGCCTGCTTCACATAGTCCGGGGAGCAGGTGAAGAGGGTGTGGATGCTCATGGCACCGGTGATCAGGGGATCGTCCTTGTGGCTGCGGATAAAGGAGGCGTTTTCCTCCAGGCCGGTCTGGCCGTTCTCTGCGCTGATCCGTTCGCACGCCTCAAAGGTAAGGACAGAGCGCAGGCCGGCCTCCCGAATGGCCGCGGCCTCCGCCTCCAGTGCGCCGGGGATGGCGTTGGGGGCTTCCAGAATATCAAACTGGGTGGTAACGCCGCTGTCCAGCAGCTCGGCGCAGGACCATTTGGCGGTCAGCGCGGCCAGTTCTGGGGTGATTCGGTTTTCAATGTAGGGCCACCAAAAATCATCCAGAAAGCTGGAGAACTCTGTCACCACCGCGTCAGTGCTGATCCCGCGGGAAAAGACATTGTACATATGGTTATGTCCATTGATAAAGCCGGGCAGGATGATCTGATCGGGAACCCGGATAAATTGGTCCTCTGCCCCAGGGGTAATGTCCGCCCAGGGACCCACCTGACAGATCCGGTCGTCCTGGATACGCACGCCCCATTGATATTTGAGCCCGTCCTCCAGTAGTACCGCGCCGCCATGAATGACCGTTGTTTTCATTGTGCGCTCCTTTCCCGGCCCCCATAAGGACGCCGGTCGCTGCTGTGTTTTTTGGTTTTCCCCTCCAAGGGGAAAACCCTCAAGTTTACCGAAATTTTGCGGCGAAAAAAGCCTGCCCGCCGGCATGTGCCGGCGGGCAGGTCGGTTGTTCGCTTGAAAGGCACCCACTGGTTATGTGCCTCACCGTCGCCGGTGTGCGCTATGCAATTCTGGGGCATCCCCAATGGGGGACTTGCTGCTTTCCGATTAGCGGCGGCCGGACACGTTGCCCATGGTCAGAGCCATGAGGGCCTTGATGGTGTGCAGACGGTTCTCGGCCTCATCATAGATGACGGACTGTGCGGAATCGGCCACCTCGTCGGTGACTTCCTGGCCGCGGTCGGCGGGCATGCAGTGCATGTAGATGGCGGTGTTCTTGGCCAGCTTCATGCGGCGGGAGTCCACGCACCAGCCGGGATTGGCATTGATCATCTCAACACCGCGCTTCTCGTCGTCGCCCACTGCCATGATGGGGCCCCAGCCCTTGGCGTAGATGACATCGGCGTCCTTGCAGGCCTCGTCCATGTCGTTGACAACCTCGAACTTGGAGCCGTAGAAAGCGGCGTTGTCGCGGGCCATCTGCATGGCCTCGGGCATCAGCTCAAACTCCTTGCTGGGCACGGCCAGAGTCACGTCCAGGCCGAAGCGGGGCATCAGAGTGATGAGGGACTGGGCCATGGACAGGGGACGCATGTAGTTGCCGGCGGAGGTCCAGGAGATGACAAACTTACGGCCCTTGAGCTCGTTGTGGAACTTCTCCTTAATGGTGAACAGGTCGGCAATGGACTGGGTGGGGTGCCACAGGTCGCACTGCATGTTGTAGATGGGAATCTTGGAGTACTTGGCCAGCTTCTGCATGTAGGCATGGCCGCCCACCAGGGTGTTGCGCACGCCGATGCCGTGGCCCATGCGGGAGAGGACCTCGATGGTGTCCTGGGGAGTCTCGCCGTGGTCAATCTGGGTGGCCTTGGGGGTCAGATAGTTGGCGTGGCCGCCCAGCTGGGTCATGCCGCACTCGAAAGCGTTGCGGGTACGGGTGGACTCTTCAAAGAAGAGCATGAACAGGGACTTGTTCTTGAGCCAGTCGGTGTCCTGGCCGAGGAGATAGCGCATCTTCAGCTCGGAAGCGACGCTCATCAGCGTCTCCAGCTCCTCGTTTGTCCAATCCTGCTCGCAGAGATAGTGCTTGCCCTTGAGACCAGTCTGCATGTCAAATGACCTCCTGAAAAAATTTTTTTGTAAAGTCTCTATATCTCTATATCACTTTATGCTATAATCATATCAGCATCCGCAGAAAAAATCAAGGAGGAATCGTAGAAATGTCCACAAAAAAAGAAGCCCTGGAGCAGATCAAAGCCTATGTTATGAACCAAGAAGAGGAGGTGATCCAATTTCTGAAAGATTTTATTGCCATTGAAAGCACTACTTACCATGAAAAGGAAGCTGTTGATTTCCTGGCCGGCAAGATGAAGGAGTTCGGCTTTGATGAGGTCCGTGTTGACAAGGTCGGCAATGTCCTGGGCCGCGTCGGCACCGGCAAGACCGTTCTGCTGTACGACTCCCACATCGACACCGTGGAGCCCGGCGATCCCGCCGACTGGGGCTTCAATCCCCTGGAGGCCCGGATGGAGGAGGGCAAGATCCTCCACGGTCGCGGCGCGGTGGATGACAAGGGCTGCCTCACTGGCATCACCTTTGCCGGAAAGGCCCTCAAGGCCCTGGGCCTCGACAAGGACTTCACCCTGTGGGTGTCCGGCTCTCTGTCCGAGGAGGACGTGGAGGGCTCCTGCGTGAAGGCCATGACCGAGGAGAACACCGACATCAAGCCCGATTTCGTTCTGGTGGCCGAGGCCAGCGAGAACCGCGTCATCCGCGGCCACAAGGGCCGCGCCCTCATTAAGATCGATGTCCCCGGCAAGTGCGCCCACGCCTCCACCGCCTGGAGAGGGGACAACGCCCTGATCAAGGCCCTCCCCATTATGGAGAAGGTGGACAAGTTCCAGGATTTCGTCGAGGACCCCTTCCTGGGCAAGGGCTCCATTGAAGTCACCAAGGTAGACTGCAAGACTCCCTCCCTCAATACCATCCCCGGCGAGGCCATCATCACCTGCGACCGCCGGATCTCCTGCGGCGAGACCATTGAGGAGCTGCTCAAGGAGGTCTCCCAGTTCTACGAGGGCATTGAGGGCGTCACCGCCGCCATCGACACCGAGAAGGTCCAGACCTACACCGGCTACGACATCACCTGCGTCGACTACTTCCCCTCCTGGGTCCTGCCTGAGGACCACCCCCTCATCCAGTCCGGCGTCAGCGCCTACACCGAGCTGTGGGGCGAGAAGCCCGTGGTCGGCTCCTGGGAATTCTGCACCAACGCCACCCACCTGTGCGGACGCATGGGGATCCCCAGCATCGGCTATGGCCCCGGCGACGGCTCCCTGTGCCACTCCACCCAGGACAAGCTGGAGATCGATGACCTGATGAAAGCCATCTGCTTCTATGCCTCCCTGCCCCTGTACGCCGCCGACATTAAGTAAGCGGCTCCATAACGCAAGAATTCCCTCTCCCCGATCGGGAGAGGGAATTTTTTCCTATCTGCTGCTTTGACGGTATAGTTCAGCGGAACCAGCCGCTGCTGCGCCGGTCCAAAACCTCCAGGGCGCCGCACAGCAGCTCGGCCGTACTGGCGCGGGTGAGGGGTTCGCTCAAGGAGAGGTGCTCAGAGGGAAGGACGCCGCAGCTGGCCAGGTTGGCGGCGGACTGGCTGGCCCAGGCGGGGACCTCGCTCTCGGAGAAAGTGGGCACCGCCACGTCGGAGATGCGGAGCATCCGATTCAGCAGCACCGAGGCCTCCGCCTGGGTGATGGCGCTGTTGGCGTTAAAGACGATCTGGCCCGCCTCATTCTGGCTGCCCTGTACTAGGCCGGATTTGAGGGCGGAGGACACATAGGGCTTGGCCCAGGCCGGAATGGAGGTATCGTCGGCAAAGCCGGTGATCGTGACGCCCTCCAGCGCCTCAATTCCGCAGGCGTGCATGGCCATGGCGACAAACTCGCCCCGACTCACCGGGAGATCGGGCTGGAAAAAGTAGCTGCCGCCCCGGTTTTCCCCGATAAAGATCCCCTCCTCGGCCAGCCGGATGGCCGCTTTACAGGCGGGGTCCCCCTCCATATCGGCATACATGACCTTGGTGCTGGCCTTTTCAATCTGCACCTTGACGGTGGCAGGGGCGGAGGTGTTGCCCACGGCATCCACGGCAATATAGGTGAAGGTATCCTTGCCGGTCTTGTTCTCATAGGGGGTATAGACAAATGCGGCGGAGCCGTCCTCCGGCATGGTCACAGAACCGCGGGCGGGCTTGCGTACCAGCTGGTAGGTCAGCAGGTCGCCCTCCGGGTCGACGGCGGTAAAGCTGCCGGTGATGGCTACATTTTTGTAGGTGTTCAGCTCCAGATTTTCCGCAATGGGGGTGTTGTTGGCAGAGGAGAGCAGGTGGAGCTGGGCGGTAACACTCTGTCCGGCGGTCCCGTTGGAGAAAATTGGGGTAAAGGTAAAGGACGTAGTCTGTACGGTTGGGGCAGCCGCCGAGAGAAAGCGCAGGCCGTCAATGGCGCTCATGGCGATCTCATCTCCCACCGCCAGCTCCTGGCCGGCCAGCGCCAGCACGCCGGCAGCGACCGCAGGCAGGGCGGTGATCACAATGGCGTCCAGCGCGGCGCTACTGTCCGGCGTGACGTGGAAATCCTCCTGGGAGAAGGCGATGCCCTCTCCGATCAGGCCGTTTTTAGCAAAGGCGGAGACGGCGGCCTCCCCCGTCTCAGTCGATTTCCCGAAGAAAAACGCGGATGCGGGGGTATTGGACAGCAGCAGGGCGAAGAGCAGGCCCAGCGGCAGGGCGCGGCGCAGAAGAACATGTTTCAAGCATAAAACCTCCTTATCGTTGAAACGGTGAAAACCCCTGGCGTCTGTCCTTATTCTTTTCCAAATCAGTGAGAATATTCCGTTCTGTCCCAATGATTTTGTCCCCGCCCCCTCCAGGGGCGGGGACATAGCTGCTGGCTAATGGCTCTTTTTATGAATAATCATATCCAGGATCAGGCGATCCAGCTCGTCCGATCCCTCGCTGCCCAGCAGGGCAAAGTTCTCAATGGTATACTCTGGGCGCTCGTCCACAATGCCCTCGTTGGCCTGGACCCGCAGATGCCGCATGGCCAGCCGGGCGGCCATCATGGCAGCGTTGGTGCAGGAGGACACCTTGAGGGCGCAGGAGGATTTGGCGCCGTCGCACAGCACACCGGCCACATTGCCCAGGGTGTTGGAGATCGCGCAGGCAATCTCATTTTTTCCGCCGCCATAGAGCCAGGTAACGGCACTGGCCACGCCGGTCCCGGCCACCACCGCGCCGCACAGGGCGGAGAGCACACCGAATTTGGACTTGATAAAGATGGTGGTAAGGTTAGACAGCGCGCAGGCCCGGATGAGCCGTTCTCTGTCCTTACCGTCCAGCCACCGCCAGGCCGCTACCACCGGCATGGTGGCGGCAATCCCCTGGTTGCCAGAGCCGGAATTGCTCATCACGGGCAGATCCAGCCCCGCCATCCGGGCATCTGCGGCTGCACTGGCCAGAACCATGGCGGAGTTTGTCACATCGTCGGCCACCAGGCCGGAGTCGATGTCCTCCCGAAGACACCGGCCAACCTGAAGACCATACTGGCCCTTCAGCCCCTCCTCTGCGATGGCGCTGTTGAGGGTGATCGCCTGCTCCACCACCTCGAACTCGGACAGGGGGGCCGTGGTGCAGAACTCAAACACGTCAGCCAAGGAGAAGGTGAAGGGCCCCTCCTTCCCCGTGGTAGGGACGCCGCAGGCTCTCTGATAGACAGCCTCGCCATTTTTGATAATGGACTCCACGTTGGTGTGGGCGCCGGAGACCCGGACGATAACCACATCAGCAGCGGTTTTGAGCATTACTTCAATAAAAAGCTTCTCCTGCCGGTCGGAGTGGTCCAGCGAGACCTTGCCCGCCTCCACCAGGGCTACCGCCTTTTTGACCTGCTCCGGGTCCATGTGCTCCAGCAGAGCGAGCTGTTTGGATGGATCACCGCAGAGAGCGCCCAGGGCCACAGCATATTTAGGGCCGGTAAAGCTGGTACCTGGTATCCCCACTACAAAAGCATTTTTGATGACGTTGCCGCTGGCATAGAGGTGGATCGACTCAATCTCCCCTGAAGTATACGCATAGGCCGTGGCCCCGGCCAGCGCGATAGCCACAGGCTCTGTACATCCGGTGGCCACCTGCATGCCTCTGGTCATGGCCTCCCGGATCGACTGAATTATGGCTTCCTCCATGTAACCTTCTCCTCCTCTGCACCGCCTGTTGCTGCGCCAAGCGATGCTAAAATCTTTAGTTTAAGATAATTTTTAGTATAGCATCTTCTTTCCCGCTTGTCTACCCGGAAACTGGATATTTCGTATAAAAAGTTCAAAATACTTGCCATTTGTTTAGACATTTAATATAATTACAGGAAAGATTTCCGCTTCCTCCGGCGGGAGTCTGTGGGTTCCATTTCATGTTTTATAGAAAGGATTGTATATGATGAAAAGGCGGCTGATCTCTGTCCTGATGCTGGCAACAATTTTGCTGACTTTGTGTGGGCCGCCCGCAGCGGCAGTGGACCAGATGCAAACCACTGCGGAGACCCTCTCCAAGCTTGGCCTGCTGAACGGAGTCGGGGTTCTGCCAGACGGCCAGACGGACTTTAACCTCGACGCCTCGGTCACCCGCGGAGAGGCGATCACCATGATGGTGCGCCTGATGGGCGGGGAGCAGGAGGCCCTGCAAATGCACTACTCCCACCCCTTTCGGGATGCGGGCTGGGCCAGCGATTACATCGGCTATGCCTATCGCAACGGATTGACCTCCGGCGTCGCGCCAAACACCTTTGGCACCACACAGAAGATCGATACCGCACAATATTTGACCCAAATTCTCCGTGTCCTCGGCCATGGCGCCTATGCCGACTGGCGGAACCCATATCCTATGGCGGATCTGGCCGGCCTGCGCTATTCCACAGGGCAGGAATTCACCCGCAGAGATATGGTGCTCATCTCTTATTCCGCGCTACAATGTGAATTCTCCCGTACCGGACTGACCCTCTACCAGCTTCTGAACGCCTTCGGAGTCTTTGACCCGGACGTCATTGCGGCCAGGCCCACACCGCGGCCGGCGCCAACCCCCACGCCCACCCCTGCACCGAAATCCACGCCCGCGCCAGCACCACAGCCCACATCGGCGCCTCAGACGGGGCCCATTACCGTCACCTCGACAGACCAGATGTTCGCCCAGGTTCTGGCCGCTATGCAGGCGAGAATGGACACGGTCTCCCTCCAGGTCCCTGCTGGTCAGGAGGAGGCCTACAGCGATGCCCTGTTACGGGAGATGAAACGCTTCCAGGATGTCACGTCCCTGGGGACCATGTCAAGTCCAGGCAGAGGTACGTTCCAGGTGGAGCTTACCCTCACAGACTACGCCCGGATTGAGGCCTATCTGGAAAAGAAGACCTCCACCCTCTCCGCCCAGGACCAGCAGACCCTGCAGGCTGCCCAGAAGGTCAGCGCCTCCATCATCACCAGCTCCATGGGGGAGTATGATAAGGTCAAGGCCATCCACGACTATCTGATCAACTTCAACACCTACCAGGAGACGGGGAGCCGCAGCCATGATGCAATCAGTGCCCTGGTGGACGGCAAAAGCGTCTGTGACGGCTATGCAAAGGCCTTTAAACTGCTGTGCTACCTCAACGGGATAGACTGTGTCCGGGTCTGCGGAAGCGCCGGAGGCGGAAACCACGCGTGGAACAAGGTCAAGGTCAACGGCGCGTGGTATAATATTGATGTCACCTGGGACGATCCGGTCAGTTCCCGCCCCGTGCTACGCTATGACTACTTCCTGATCAGCGACTCCGCCCTGTCCAAGGACCACCACTGGACCCAGTATGCGCACCTGCCCACCGCGCCGAATTCATACACCAAATAGGGACCCGGCTGCCCAAGATCGCAGGCCGCAAGGACTTGACACAAGATCCCAAGCATGGTAGTATACTAAATCAGAAATGAGCATCGCGAGGAACGGAAAGAGTAATATCCCAGTTCGGGACACAGAGAGGGGCCGCCACCGGCTGAAAGCGGGCCCGTCTGCGGGGGGTATGAAGTGCATCCGGGAGCGAGGGACCCTGAATTTCCCCGGCCAGCCGCCGTTATCCGGCCTTTGAGTGAGAAATGAGAGTGGGACCGCGGCGTTTTTACCGCCTCTCGTGCCGTTGGGCGCGGGAGGCGGTTTTGTGTCCAGGCCCTGCGGTCAGGAGACCATATTCCCCCCAGACCCGCCGCTTGGCCGCACTGACCGTCTGCGGACAGATGCGCAGCCACCCGGCGGAGCATTTCCTTAGGAGAGCGACCATTCATGACAAAATTGGGAGAAACCCTGCGGGCCTATCAAGCTCGCGATCCTGCGGCCCGCAGCCGCTTTGAGATCTTTTTGCTTTACCCCGGCGTCCATGCTATCCTCTATCACCGGCTGGCCCACTGGCTGTTTCGGCACAACCTGCGGTTCCTGGCCCGGCTGGTGAGCCAGTGGAACCGGCTGTGGACCGGTATAGAGATCCATCCCGGCGCGGTCATTGGCCGGCGCCTGGTCATTGACCACGGGATGGGAATTGTAATTGGAGAGACCGCCGAGGTGGGGGATGACGTCCTTCTCTATCAGGGCGTCACCCTGGGCGGCACCGGCAAGGACCACGGAAAGCGCCATCCTACCATCGGAAACAATGTCCTGGTGGGGTCGGGTGCCAAGGTGCTGGGGCCCTTCCGAGTGGGGGACAACGCCCGGATCGCCGCCAACGCGGTGGTCCTTCGCGAGGTTCCCCCCAACTCTACCGCTGTGGGTGTCCCCGCCCGTGTGGTACGCATCGCCGGAGAGCGGGTGGATTTTGCCGATATGGTGGATCAGATCCACATCACCGACCCCGTGCAGAAGGAGCTTCAGGCTCTGAGCTCCCGGCTGGAATTTTTAGAACAGTATTTGGACGAAAAATATCATCAGGAAGTGGAGGAAACACACCATGAAACTGTATAATTCCGCAGCCCGCCAGAAGGAGGACTTTGTCCCTCATGTTCCCGGAAAGGTAGGAATGTATACCTGCGGACCTACCGTCTATCACTTCGCTCACATCGGAAACCTGCGTAGCTATCTGATGGAGGATGTGCTGGAAAAATTTCTCCGGTACGACGGGTATGATGTCACCCGCGTGATGAACATCACCGACGTGGGCCACCTGTCCTCTGACGCAGATACCGGGGAGGATAAGATGCTCAAGGGGGCCCAGCGGGAGCATAAATCGGTACTGGAGATCGCCAAATTCTACACCGACGCTTTCTTTTCGGATTGCAAAAAGCTGAACATCAAATATCCCGATGTGGTACAGCCCGCCACCGGCATGATTGACAGCTATATTAAGGTTATCTCCAGCCTGCTTGACAAAGGCTACGCCTACGCCGCCGGGGGCAACATCTACTTTGACACCTCCAAGCTCCAGCGCTACTATATCTTTAACGAGCATGAGGAGGAGAATCTGGCCGTAGGCGTTCGGGACAGTGTGCAGGAGGACGAGAACAAGCGCAACAAAGCCGACTTTGTCCTCTGGTTTACCAAGAGCAAGTTTGAGGACCAGGCCCTCAAATGGGACTCCCCCTGGGGGGTGGGCTATCCAGGCTGGCATATCGAATGCTCTTGTATTTCCATGAAATATTTAGGGGAATATCTGGACCTGCACTGCGGCGGGATTGACAACGCCTTTCCCCACCACACCAACGAGATCGCGCAGTCGGAGGCCTACTTGGGCCACCCCTGGTGTAAATATTGGATGCACGTTCACCATCTGAATACCGACAGCGGCAAAATGAGCAAGTCCAAAGGGGAATTTCTCACCGTCTCCCTGCTGGAGGAAAAGGGCTATGATCCCCTGGTCTACCGCCTGTTCTGTCTTCAGTCCCACTACCGCAAGGGGCTGGTTTTCTCGTGGGAAAACCTGGATAACGCAAAGGCCGCCTATGAAAAACTGATCGCGCGGGTAGCAAGCTTAGGGGTGGCAGAATCCGGTTCCATTGATAATGAACTGCTAGAGCAGTATAATGAGAAGTTTAAAGAGGCCCTTGGAAATGACCTGAATACCTCCCTGGCCGTCACCTGCCTCTACGATGTGCTTAAGGCCAAGAACCTGAGCGACACCGCCAAGCGGACGCTAATCGCCCGCTTTGATGAGGTGCTTGGCCTGGATCTGCTGCAAAAAGCCAAGGCGTTCCAGGAGAAGGAGGCCGCCGCCTCGGCCCCCGGTGAGGCCGACCCGGAGATTGACGCTCTGGTCGCCAAGCGGGCAGAGGCCAAGAAGGCCAAAAACTGGGCCGAAGCTGATGCTATCCGGGACCAGCTCAAAGCCATGGGGATTGAGCTGGTGGACACCAAAACAGGGACCACCTGGAGACGGACCGCTTCTCTCTAATACACCTCTGGGCTCCCCCGCTCGAAAGATCGGGGGAGCCCAGAAAGCTTTGGAAGCAGACTCGCTCCAACACCGGTCGCATTGACAGCGGGCACTGTTTGCCGGTAGGACAAAGTCCTTGCATTTTAGACAGGGCGGGCTTATAATGTAGAGGTTCCAACATGTCCATCCGTGGGTGTTTCCTCCGGTCAAAGGGAGCAGATACGGATAATAAATGAGAAACAAAGGAGTGATTTGCGCCGTGAGCGGTGACTCTTTGAGTCGAAAACGTAAAGCAATCCCAGCGCGGCGCATAGACGCTGTGGCCGGCTGACAGGGTCTTCGGACTCCAGAATGCCTGCACACCTCTGCGCCGTTTCCGCCTGCGCGGCCATTTCCCGCCGGCGGCAAAGACGAAAGAGGGTGTGCGGCGGCAACCAAAATGCGCTGCACGCCGGAAGGGCGTGATTTTTTTGCTGTCAATTCACAAGACACTCAATGGAAAGATGACCCGGCTTGAGGCCATTCAGGACGGCTGCTGGGTCAACCTGACCTATCCCAGTGAGGATGAGCTCAACACCGTAGCGGCGACCCTGGCGGTGGAGCCCTCCTTTCTGCGGGCTGCCTTGGATGAGGAGGAGACCTCCCGTATCGACGTGGAGGACGGGCAGACTTTGATCATCATCGACGTCCCCGCGGTGGAAAAGGAGGATGCTATCGTCTACTCCACCCTTCCGCTGGGAATTATTGTAACTGAAAAACACATCATCACAGTCTGTCTCAAGGAGTCGGCCATTATCAAGGACTTTCAGGACGGCCTGGTCAAAAACGCCGAGACCCAGAAGCGGACCAGCTTTATTCTCTATCTGCTGCTCCGGGTTGCCAAGCGTTTCCTGCAATACCTGAAACAGATTGATAAAATCTATAACTATATGGAGCGCCAGCTCTACAAGTCCCAGCGGAATAAGGAGCTGATCCAGCTCCTGGATCTGGAAAAATCACTGGTCTACTTTAACACCTCCCTCAAAGCCAACGAGGTCACGCTGGAAAAAATCCTCCGCGGGCGGATCATCACCCTCTATGAAGAGGACCACGATCTCCTGGAGGATGTCTTGATCGAGGTGCGCCAGGCCATTGAGATGGCAAACATCTATTCCTCCATCATCTCCGGGATGATGGACGCCTTTGCCTCGGTGATCTCCAACAACCTGAATGTCGTCATGAAGGTTTTGACCTCCATTACGATTCTGCTGACCATCCCTAACATTGTCTTTGGCTTCTACGGGATGAATGTGGCGGGACTGCCGCTGGATCAGTTCTTCTGGTTCCCCCTGGTGGTCGCTGCGATCATCATTGCAGGGACAGCGGTGATTTTGAAGAAGAAGGACTTTTTTTAAAGGGCTTCAAAGCTCTTTTCCAGACAGGGAAAACAAGTTGTTTTGTGGCAATCCGCCTCTTTGTGTGGAGCGCGGGTTGCCACAGCCTATTTTTCCCAGATATCTTCTCATTCACATTCTCGTCACATTTGTATGCTAAAATAGTCCAAATTTATTCCCGCTACGGCGGGAAAAGAAGGAAAAAAGAGGAATGGAGGTCACTTATGGCGAGCAACCCAAATTACTTTGATTTGACACCAGAGATGGAGCGGATGGCTGAGCAGAGCCGTCAAACCAGCGCAATCGCCTCTGAGGACTATCTCACCTATGATGTGAAGCGCGGCCTGCGGGACCTCAACGGCAAGGGGGTGGTGGCCGGTCTCACAAATGTCTCCGACATTGTAGCCAAGCGGATTGTAGATGGGCGTGAGGTCCCCTGTGAGGGTCAGCTCTACTACCGTGGCATCAATGTAGAGGATCTGGTTCACGGAGCGCTGTCCGAAAAGCGGTTTGCCTTTGCCGAGACGGTATACCTTCTCCTCCAGGGAAGGCTGCCCAATCAGGAGGAGCTGATCGCCTTCAAGCAACAGCTCGCCTACTACCGGACCCTGCCCAGCAACTTTGTCCGGGATGTGATTTTGAAGGCCCCCAGCCATGATCTGATGAATTCCATGGCCAGAAGCGTGCTCAACCTGGCCTCCTATGACAATAAGGCCGACGACATCTCCCTGCCCAATGTCATGCGCCAGTGTATCCAGCTGATCTCGCTGTTTCCTGTGCTGGCGGTCTATGGCTACCAGGCCTATCACTATCGGGAGGGCAACAGTCTGTTTATCCATGCGCCCTCCCCGGAGCACTCGGCGGCAGAGCAGATCCTCGCCCTGCTGCGGGCCGACTCCTCTTACAGCTATTGGGAAGCCCATGTTCTGGATATCTGCCTGATCCTCCATGCGGAGCACGGCGGGGGCAACAACTCCACTTTCACCACCCATGTTGTCACCTCCTCTGGCACCGATACTTACTCCTGCATGGTGGCCGCCCTGGCCTCCCTCAAGGGCCCCCGCCACGGCGGAGCCAACATCAAAGTAGTCCGTATGTTCGAGGATATGAAGGAGCATGTCAGTGACTGGAAGGACGAGGACGAGGTCCGCCACTACCTGAAGGGCCTGCTGGCCAAGCAGGGCTTTGACCGCTCTGGGCTCATCTACGGCATGGGCCACGCGGTTTACTCCCTGTCCGATCCCAGAGCCAACCTCCTGAAATCCATGGTGGAAAAGCTCTCCCGTGAAAAGGGACGCACTGAGGAATTCGAGCTGTACTCCCTGGTGGCGCGGCTGGGGCCGGAGCTGATCTCCGGGGAGCGCACCATGTACAAGGGGGTTGCCGCCAACGTAGATTTCTACTCCGGCTTTATCTACCACATGCTGGACCTGCCGCTGGAGCTCTATACTCCTCTCTTTGCCATGGCCCGCGTGGCCGGCTGGAGCGCCCATCGGATTGAAGAGCTGATCAATATGGGGAAAATCATCCGTCCCGCCTACACCTATGTGGGACAGCATATGCCCTATATCCCGCTGGATCAGCGGGGGTAGATCACAGGCCCTCCGGCCCCCAGCGCCGGTGGGCTTTTTGCCTGGAAAAAACCCAGACTGTCGAAAAAAGCCTTTGGTTTTCCACCCCTCCTGGGAGGGGTGGAAAACCAGCATCAGTGTTGTACTTGGGGGGCTGCCGATGGAACGGCTGGTCGTTGGAATATTGGCCCATGTGGACGCGGGCAAAACCACACTCTCGGAGGGTCTGCTCTATACCTGCGGTTCCCTGCGCAGGCTGGGCCGGGTGGACCATGGGGACGCCTTTTTGGACACGGAGACCCTGGAGCGGGAGCGCGGCATCACTATCTTCTCCAAACAGGCGGTGCTCCCACGGAAGGGGGTGGAGATCTGTCTGCTGGATACCCCAGGCCATGTGGATTTCTCCAGCGAGATGGAGCGTACCCTCCAGGTCCTGGACTACGCCATTCTCGTTATCAGCGGTACAGACGGCATCCAGGGCCATACCCGAACCCTGTGGCAGCTTCTGGAGCGGTATCAGATCCCCGTCTTTCTCTTTGTCAACAAGCTTGACCTATGTGGAACTGACCGGGCGGCTCTTTTGGCCGCTCTCAAGGGGCTGGACGAGGGGTGTGTAGACTTCACAGCAGATCAGGAGGAGTCGGTTCTCTGGGAAAACGTGGCCATGTGTGATGAGGACACATTGGACCGCTTTCTGGAGACTGGGCGGATTGCGCCGGAGGAGATCCGTGTCCTAATTGCCCGTCGAAAGCTCTTCCCCTGTTACTTCGGGTCCGCCCTCAAGCTGGAGGGGGTTGACGAGTTTCTCCAGGGGCTGGTCCAGTATACCATCCCGCCGGTCTACCCCGCCGAATTTGGCGCGAAGGTCTATAAGATCGCCAGAGATCCCCAGGGGAACCGGCTGACCTATCTGAAAGTTACCGGCGGCGTTCTGCGGGTGAAGGACCTGCTGTCCGGCGGCAGCGGTGAGGACGCCTGGGAGGAGAAGGTGGACCAGATCCGTCTCTACTCCGGGGCCAAGTTCCAGACGGCAGACACCCTAAAGGCCGGGGGGGTGTGCGCCGTCACCGGCTTGAGCCGCACCCGCCCCGGCGAGGGGCTGGGCCGGGAGGCCGCCTCCAGCGCTCCCCTGCTGGAGAGTGTGTTTACCTACCAGGTCCAGCTCCCCCCAGGCTGTGACCCTCACACCGCCCTCCAGCAGCTCCGCCAGCTAGAGGAGGAGGACCCCCAGCTCCACCTGACCTGGAACCCCCAGCTAAAGGAACTTCATATCCAGCTCATGGGAGAAGTCCAGCTGGAGATCTTACAGCGGCTGATTTTGGACCGGTTCGGCCTGGATGTCACCTTTGGAGCAGGGGGAATTGTCTATCGGGAGACCATCGCGGCCCCAGTGGAGGGGGTGGGGCACTACGAGCCCCTGCGCCACTACGCCGAGGTACACCTCCTGCTGGAGCCGGGAGAACGGGGCAGCGGTCTGCGCTTTGCCACCGCCTGCAGCGAGGATCAATTGGACCGCAATTGGCAGCGCCTGATTTTGACCCATCTGGCCGAGCGGGTTCACCGGGGGGTGCTCACCGGCTCCCCTATCACAGACATGAAGATCACCCTGGCGGCGGGCCGCGCCCACGAAAAGCACACCGAAGGGGGGGACTTCCGGCAGGCCACCTACCGGGCGGTCCGGCACGGGTTAAAATGCGCCCAGAGTATCCTGCTGGAGCCCTGGTACAACTTCCGGCTGGAGCTCCCCGCCTCCTGTGTGGGACGGGCCATGTCCGATCTACAGCGCAAAAACGGCTGGGTAGACCCGCCGGAGGGGGACGGGACGGTCAGCGTGCTCACCGGAGCGGCGCCGGTGGCCGGACTGCGGGATTACGCCCTGGAGGTTGCCGCCTACACCAAAGGGCTTGGAAGGTTCTCCTGTACCCTCCGGGGGTATGAGCCCTGCGGCAGCCCAGAGGCGGTGATCGCCGCCATGGGCTACGACAGCGACCGGGACTTGGATCAGCCGGCGGACTCCGTCTTCTGCGCCCACGGCGGCGGCTTTGTGGTCAAATGGGACCAGGTGAAAGACTATATGCACCTGGACAGCATCCTGCGCCCGGCGCCGCCGGAGCCGGAGGCCGAGCCGCCCCCCGGTCCGGTCCGACGTCCGGCGGGGGATTTCCTGGCCCAGGATAGAGAGCTCCAGGCCATCTTTGAGCGGACCTACGGCCCCGTCAAGCAGCGGGCTTTCCTGCCCCAGCGGCCCGTCCGGGAGCCCAAAGCGGAGGAGAAGCCCATCGTCATCCAGCCCCCACCCTCTGGACCGGAGTACCTGCTGGTAGACGGCTATAACATCATCTACGCCTGGGACGAGCTCAAGGAGGCCGCCAAGACCAGCCTGGACGCCGCCCGGCAGCTCTTGATGGATCTGTTGAGTAACTACCAGGGGTATCAAAAGTGTGTGGTCATTCTGGTGTTTGACGCCTACCGGGTCCCCCGGAGCACCGGCGAGGTGGACCGCTATCACAATCTCTATGTGGTCTACACCAAGGAAGCCGAGACAGCGGACGCCTACATTGAAAAGGCCACCTATGAGCTTGGAAGGAAGCACCGGGTCCGGGTGGCCACCTCTGACGGGGCGGAACAGCTCATCATCCTGGGCCACGGCGCCCTGCGCCTCTCGGCCCGCGCCTTTCACGACGAGGTAGAACGGGTGACAGGGCAGATCTCCGCTATCCTGGACCGGAACAATCACCGGGTCCACAAATCCTACGCCGTACAGCACGCCCTGGAGCGGGCAAAAAAGAAACCGTCAAAACTGAAAAAAGGAGACTCGCCATGAAAAAACGATATGCCATCCGTCCCCTCGCCTTTCTGTTGTCCCTGGTCCTGCTACTCTCCACCTGGGCCAGCGCGCTTACCCCGGAGCAGGCGGGGACTCTGCTGTCCACCTATTACATCGACCCGGTCCCCCAGGAGGTGCTGGATCAAGATACCATTGAGAAAATGCTGGAGGTACTGGGGGACCCCTACACCGAGTATTTTACGCCAGAGGAGTACGCGGCATTTACCGCCTCCATGCTGGACACGACCCTAGTCGGGATTGGGATAACCTCCCAGAATGCGGGGAACGGCCTGCTGCTGACCTCTGTGATTCCTGGCTCCCCTGCGGAGCAGGGCGGACTGGCGGCGGGGGATATCATCACCGCCATTGACGGCCACTCCACCATCGGGGAGAACTCCGCCGTGATCTCTACCTGGATCTCCGGTGAGGCGGGGTCTGAGGTGACGATCACCTACGAGCGGGAGGGCAAGTCCGAGACTGTCACCCTACGCCGGGCGGTGATTACCATCCCGGCGGCCTCCACCGAGCTGGTGGACGGCCATATTGGGTCCATTTCATGCAGTACCTTTGGCGAGGATACAACCACCCACATCACGGAGGGGGTCACCGCGCTGAAGGACCAGGCTGACCACTGGATCATCGACCTGCGGGACAACGGCGGCGGCGTGGTAGGGGATGCCCTCCAGTCGGCAGGCGTGTTTACCGGCGCGGGTGTTCTGGGTTATCTGCGCAACGGCGCGGGCCGTTACAGCATGCTCGGCTCCAGGCAGGAGGCGGTGACCTCCTATCCCGCGATTGTCCTCACCAACCACAACACCGCCAGCGCCTCTGAGCTCTTCGCCTCGGCCATCCGGGACGGCGGCGCTGGGATAATGGTCGGAGGCCGTACCTTTGGCAAGGGAGTGGCCCAGAGTCTTTTTGACAAGGACAACATGCCGGAATATTTTGCCGACGGCAGCGGAATGAAAATTACTTCCCAGCGCTTTTTCGCCGCCAACGGTGCGGCAACGGATACGGTGGGCGTCATCCCCCACTTGATGGTAGATCCAGAGCTTGCGGAGGACGTGGCCCGGCTCCTGTCCGATACCGGGCCTAAAGAAAATACGGAGGGTTATCTCCAGCTGGATTTATCCTGGCGGTGGTATATAAAGCTGGAGGATGCCCTGAAAAATCAGGCGGCCTTCGCCGCATTGCTGGAAGCCATCCCCTCGAACGCCCAGCTGCTGGAAGGGACCGGCGG
>JAAWBF010000161.1 GCA_022792555.1 Oscillospiraceae bacterium | reverse complement strand
GTCTCTCCAAAATATCCTTTATACGGGGTGGGTATCACAGTATGTCCTAAAATCCTATCATATTAGTGTAGATTATAAAGTGGAACCTGTCCTCTGTCAAGGGGAATTTTGCAGCAGTGATATAAAAACAAGGGGTTTTATCCATGAACGAAGAAGCTGTACCAAAAGCCTCTGTATCAAGCTTTGCAGCCAAAATGACCGCTGGCTGCATTAAAAAACCTTGAAATACGCAAAGTACTTCTGCGATTTTTCCTTGCCATCCACGATTTTGGATCGCAAATCTGTATATTTCGGCTAATGGTACAGCTTCTAAGACCACTTGTCCTGTGCTCCGTCTGAACGGCTACAGCCCAGACGATCGTCTATTTGGGGGATCAGTGGGTCGTATCGACCAGTACAATGCTGGAATCTCCCTTCCGGGCCTGTTCCAACACCGCAGCAGCTAATTTTTGGAAGGAGTTATAAGAGGACGTCGCGCCAGTCAGCGCATCAATCTCCATATCCTGCTGCTCTTCCAAAAGCTGTCCAGCATAGTAGCGAGTGTATTCATTGGGATAGGTGCCGTTGGAGTGGAGCATCTCCTGCATATAGGCATTATCCCAGCTCTTGATAAAACCGCTGGAATTCTCGGCGTTATACTCCACGGAAACAATACTCCCACTCTTGACCATGATAGTAATATATTCCTTCCAACCGAAATTGAAGTGGGCAGCTTGGGCGGTATAGTAGCCATCCTGAAGACCAGTCTGATTGCCGCAGCCGGTCAACAGAACCATAAATAGGGAAAGCAGCAAAGTCAAGGACAGGATCCGTTTCATCTGTCTTCCTCCTTTAATACAAACCGTTTTACCTGAGCCTGGAGGGCTTCCGCCTCTCTGGCGAGCAAGCTGCTGGACGCCTCTGTTCCGCTGGCATTTTGCAGGTTCCGATCCGCGATAGCGGAGATGGACTCGATGCGCTCTTCCATAACCATCAGGGCACTTTCCTGACCCTGAACCGCTGTCACTAGCTGATCGGAGATTGCGCTGATCTGGTCAGAGACAGCAGAGATAGCCTGAAGGGATCCGGCGGTGTCAGCGGTCAGCGCCACACCGGTCTGAATGATGGAGCGCGTGCTGTTTACGATCGCTGTGGCATTCTGCGCGGCCTCTGCACTTTTGGAGGCGAGCTGCCTCACCTCATCGGCCACTACAGCAAATCCCTTTCCGGCACTTCCGGCCCTGGCAGCTTCCACAGAAGCGTTAATGGCCAAAATACTGGTCTGAAATGCGATGTCCTCAATGGCTTTCGCGATCTTGGTAATTTCTTGGGCATTGGTGCTGATATTGTCCATAGCACTGGAGAGGGAGGACATATGCAGGTTGCCCTCTTGGATGCACTGGGCGATCTCCTCTGTTTTCGTACGGGTCTGGTTGCTGCTCTTTGTGACGCTGGATAGGCGCGTCTTTACCTGGGATACTTCGTGAACCAATGCTTCCGTAGACTGGGTCTGTTCCAAGGAGGCCTGGTGCAGCTGACTAGAGCGTCCGTTCAGCTCCTCCGCCATGTCGGCAAGCCGGCTGGCGGCAGCGCGAAAACCCGTAATGGTCTCATTCATGGATTGCAAAATGGTTGACAGGCTTACCCGAATCAGAGCAAAGTCCCCTTGATAGTCTACTTGAGGCTGGACATACAGATTACCCTGCGCAACTTGGGTCAGCACCTGCTGGAGGTCTGATATGTACCGATTGACGCTCTCCACCGTGGTATCCAAGGTCCGGGTCAGCACCTCCAGCTCGTCTCTGGAGTGGACCGGCGTCACCTCAGTATGCAGATCGCCGTCAGAGAGGGCCACCATCCGGGCCGTCACCCGCTTTACCGGGCGGGAGATAGACCGTGCAAAATTCAGGATCAATACAATAGAGATTACTAGTCCTGCCAAGGTGGCTGAGATTGCTACCAGCATAGCCGTATTGATAAAATGATTGTAGTCTGATTTTGGGATTTGAATGACCAGAGACCACTGAGTACCCCGGATAGGAGAAAAGGCCACCAGCATAGACTCGCCGTCAATGGAAAATTCTGTAGCACCGGTTTCACCAGTGGTGACTGGGGCGACGGCCTCCTGATTGCCGCCGCTGAGCTGAACTAGGGTACTGCTTGACTGGACTAGGGCGTGGTCCGGATGGGCGGTGACAATCCCCTCCCGGTTCACCGTATATGCCATGCCGTGTCTCCCCAGATTAATACTGTCGATCACATCGTTGAGTGTATCATATTTATAGACGCCTACCACATAGAGAATGGTCTCTCCGTTCTCCTTTACCGGCATCCCCATCGTGATGCCCAGCGTGTTCTGAAAGACTGTAGAAGAGTCAGTGGTCAGATTGTCTGTCTCCTGCATCAGGGCAAAAAAATGACCGTCCAGATGATCCGGCGCTCCGCTGATCCCCTGAACCAGCTGGCCTTCCAAGTCATAGAGGGCGATGGTATGTAGCTCGTAGATTTCGGCGGCCTCTTTTAAAACCTCGTCGCGGCTGCTTCGTGTGAGTGTCTCCTGGGGTACGGCCTGGCCTGTCGCAGGGTCGGGTGTAGAGACGGTGTACATACGAGGATCTCCCGCAAGTGCCATCATGCGATCTGCAAGCATATGGATGTTAGCCTCCACCGTCTTGGCCGACTGCCGGGCCATGGGCTGTAGACTGTCCAGCAGGATACTATTTGCAAGCGACTGGAGGGAGAGCGCCATGATGATGCAGCATATAACCACCAAGATCAGAATATTTAGGATGGTATTTTTTAAAATTCTTCTGTTGAGGCTTCTTCTGCTCTCCCGGCCATAGGAGGCCGCTTCTTTCCCTGACATGTTGTTCCCGCTCCTTTTCTATCAATCTATTGGCGCCTTAAAAAGACGCCGGTTCCACCGGCGGAGTTCTGGCTGTAAGCGCCGCCGGCGGTAAATATCATGTTGTAGTATACTACAGACAATTTGGAAAAGAAAGACTCTTTTACATTGTCACAGGGGGTAAAAGATGATATAATGCCACTGGAATCAATCGGAAAGGCCTGACACGATGAAAAAGAACCTGTTATTTCTGTTTTTGTCCCTTGGAATGCTTCTTTTCTTGGGTGCCTGCGGCGCACAGGAACCACCGCCGGTAGAGGAGACATCGGAAGATCAAACGGTGGACCTGACCGTCTGGGGCGGCGAGGAGGATGAGGCCCTGCTGCGCGAGATTTTCGCCTCCTTCCAGTCCCATTATGCCGGTGAGGCCAGCTTCCACATCACCTACCAACCCCAGAGTGAGTCCAGTTGTAAGGATGTGATGCTCGGTAATCTGGAGGGCGGCGCGGATGTGTTCGCCTTTGCAGATGATCAGGTGTCTGCCCTGGCCGCCGCAGGGGGGTTAGACCCCATTGAGAATGCGGAGGAAATCCGCGCCGCGAATCTCCCTACAGCGGTGGACGCAGCCAGTGTGGACGGCGTCCTATACGCCTATCCACTGACCGCGGACAACGGCTATTTCCTCTACTATAACAAAGCGTATTTCTCCGAAGAGGATATTCAGAGCCTGGATCGAATCCTAGAGGTTGCGGCACAGGCCGGGCGGCTCGCTGTCATGGACTGGTCCTCCGCCTGGTATGTCTACGCCTTTTTTGGCAATACCGGTCTGGAGGTAGGACTGAACGAGGACGGCCTCACCAATTATTGTACCTGGAACAGTACGGAGGGCGCCATTACAGGCGTGGATGTAGCCCAGGCCATGCTGTCTGTGGCGGCCAATCCTGGCTTTGCCAACCGAACAGATACGGACTTTCTGGCAGGGGTACAGGACGGCTCTGTCATCGCGGGAATCAGCGGCGTGTGGAATGCGGTTGCTGTCCAGGAGGCCTGGGGGGAAAACGCAGGAGCCGCAAAACTCCCTACTTATACCTGTAAAGGCCAGCAGGTACAGATGGCCTCCTTCTCCGGCTGTAAACTCATCGGTGTGAACGCCTACTCCAAACATCCAGAGTGGGCGGCGTTGCTGGCAGAATGGATCACCAATGAATCCAACCAACGCCTGCGCTTTACGATGCGGGGGCAGGGCCCCTCCAACGCCAACGCCGCAGGCTCACCAGAGGTCCAGGCATCTTCGGCTATTGCGGCGCTGCTGGCTCAGTCGGAATTCTCACAGATCCAGAGGGTGGGAGGAAAGTTCTGGGACCCGGTGACGGAGTTCGCCACCAGTATGGCCCAGGGAAATCCCTCTGGAGCCCCTCTCCAGGCCCAGCTGGACCGTATGGTAGAGGGGATAACAGCACGGTAGCGATGGCTGTTGAATACGATCATCTCGGAGGAACACATATGAAAGGCAGGCTCACATTAGAACAGCGTCTGATCTTGCCCATCATCCTGCTGGGTCTGGTGACGCTGTTGTCCAATCTTCTGGCGGTGTTCAGCATCAATAACGTCCACGCCAATGCGGGGGTCATTGTGGATGAGTACATGGTCAGTGAAGCCCAGCTAGAGGAGATCCGGCACGCGATGACGGGGATTCACCGTTTAGCACTGTCCCACATTGTGGCTGCGGACCACGCGACAATGATCCAGATCGTCCAGACGATCAAAGCGGAGGAGAAGGCCTTGGACGGGAAGCTGGCAGACTACAAGGGGTTTGTCACCGAAGCGGATCAGGAGGTATACCGCGCTCTGCTGGAGGATTACGACGCCTTCAAGCACGCTCTGGTCTATCTGGTCTGCGCCAGCGCTGACAGCAAGACCCAGGAGGCCTACGCGATGGCCAATGGAGACGTAGCCGTCCAAATCGGGGCCGCAGAGGACGAGATTGATACCCTGTCTGCCTCGGTCAGTGCCCAGGCTGGAGCGGCTCGGAGCCACCTTTTCGGCGTATACATTGCCTCACTCATTACCAGTGCAGCCACCCTCATCATAGGGATTCTCCTGGTGTGGGCGGCACTTCGGATCATTCGCTGCTATGTCATCGTCCCAATCCGGGACGCGATGGATACGCTCCAGGGCAGCTCCCAGCGCATCAGCGGCGTAGTAAGCGAGGTCCGCAAGAGGACCCAGACCTCCAGCAGCAGTGTTCGGGATCTGTCCGGCCTGACAGAGCAGCTCTCCGCGGCGCTGGAGGAGATCGCCGGCAGTACCGCATCCATCAGTACCAGCGCCTCAGATACCCAGAATGACGCCGTCACGATGGTGGAGGAGTGCTCTGCCATCACCGCCTATTCCGTAGAGATGCGGGAGCGGGCGGAGGAGATGGAGCAGTCCGCTCAGGCGGAGATGGAAGCGGTCCGCACCAGGACAGAGGAGATCATGTCCGTTCTGAACGAGGCCATTGAGAAGAGCCGAAGTGTGGATCGCATCGGGATTTTGACCAAGGACATCTTGTCTATCTCCTCTTCTACCGATCTTATCGCCATCAACGCCTCCATGGAGGCTACGCGGGCCGGGGAGGCCGGTCGAGGATTTTCCGTTGTGGCTCAGGAGGTCCGCCGTCTGGCTGACTCCTGCACCGAAACCGCCAGCCATATCCAGGAGATCAGCGCAGTGGTGACAGGTGCGGTGGACTACCTCTCCCACAGCGCTCAGGAGCTGGCGGATTTCCTAGGCAAGGCCATTTTGACACAGCTGGAGCAGTCCGTCCAATCTGGACAACAGTACCGTGACGATGCCGCCTACATTGAACGGGCCATGGCAGACTTTAACGGCCAGGCAGACCGGCTCCGGTCAGCCATGGCTGGAATTGCGGCCTCCATCTCCAGCATTTCCGGCGCAGTTGACAGCGCGGTGTCCGGCGTCAATGGCGCCGCTGGAAGCACCCGCGTTTTGGTGGAGGACATGGCCGGTATCACCGCTGGGATGGACACGAATCAGGAGACCGTCGGGGAACTGCAGCGGCAGATGGATGTATTCGCAAATCTGTAAACAGGCCTAAAAAACCTGCTGGAACAACTCCTCGGCCCGGCGTTTGAAGGTGGTGCGGGAGATCCCAAGCTCTTTCCCCGCCTGTACGGCGGTCACACGGCCAAACCACCAATCCTCTGCCAATTCCTCGAAGGATTCTGGCATGGGGATGCGCTTCCGGCCAAAATGGACCCCCCTGGCCTTTGCCTCTGCGATTCCCTCGGCCTGCCGCTGGCGGATGAAGTCCCGTTCGGTCTGCGCTACATAACTGAGCAGCTGGAGTACGATGTCTGCGACCAGGGTGCCGGTAAGGTCCCGGTCTGCCCGCGTATCCAGCAGCGGCATATCGAGCACAACGATGGCAACCCCCTTTTCCTTGGTAAGGCTGGTCCATTGTTCCAGAATTTCTTTGTAGTTCCGGCCCAGCCGGTCGATGCTTTTGACGACCAATATATCTCCTCTTTCTAATTTCCGGATTAATTGGAGATAGATTGGTCGTTCAAAATCTTTTCCAGACTGTTTTTCTACCAGGATGTACTCCGCTGGAATGCCAAACTCCCGCATAGCGGTCAATTGCCGGTCCTCCTTTTGCCCTCTGGTCGATACACGGACATATCCATAAATTTTTCCTGACATTCCCAAATTCCCCCTTAGAAATCAATAGAATATCCGTCTATTTTATCGAAAAAGGGCAGTTCTGTATATCTGCTGTCCGAAAATGATAAAAAGAGCCTGTTGAAATTCGGTTTCAACAGGCTCTTTTTTGTACCCTGAGAAGAGAAAAATGCACAGAAACTATAGGTTCTGTGCACTGTTACCTTCGCTTCATTCACTTACTTAATCGGCCTGGATTTCAAAAAGTTTAGCCCTTTTCTAAAAAATTTTGGACCTGTCTTTTTCCATGAACAGAGTGCACAAAAGCTATACGTTTTTTTCACGTCCCATGGGACGGAAAACGGATGAGACGTGCAGTGGTAGGAGAAGGAGGGGTGAGAAGGTGACGAAGAAAAAAGTCTGTCTGGCAGAGGATAGAGTGCTCCAGTACAACACCATCAAGGTCCGCCTTGACCCCACGCCTGCACAGGCCGAGCTGTTTGAAAAGACCTTCGGCTGCTGCCGGTATATCTGGAACCAAATGCTCTCAGACCAGCAGCTGTTCTATCAGGCGACCGGGAAGCACTTCATTCCCACCCCGGCCAAGTATAAGGACGGGGCCCCTTTCCTGAGAGAGGTAGACAACCAGGCGCTCATCCAGGAACACAACAAGCTCTCCCAGGCGTTCCGGGTATTTTTCAAAAATCCGGAGTCCTTCGGATATCCCAAATTCAAGCGGAAGAAGACAGATCGGAACTCGTTCACCGCCTGCAACCATGCGTTTGAGTCCGGCGATACCATCTACATCACAAAAGATGGAATCCGTATGACCAAGGCGGGGATTGTCAAGGCGAGGTTCTCCCGCCGTCCCCGGAGCGGCTGGAAGCTGAAACGGATCACGGTAGACAAAACCCG
>JAAWBF010000160.1 GCA_022792555.1 Oscillospiraceae bacterium | reverse complement strand
GAGAGTGGGATTCGAACCCACGGCTCTTTCGAGTCACCGGTTTTCAAGACCGGCTCCTTAAACCGCTCGGACATCTCTCCATAGCCGATTCAAGATCCAAAAGGGCGGTTTCAATGATACCATACCTAGTACATATTGTCAATGGAAAAACAAAATATTTTTATAGGAGCTTTTTCATAAGAAAGCATTTGTCAAGGGGGATTTCACCCAAAAGATGAAATCCCCCTGATAAACTAGAAGCTTCCAATATTTATATGAGTTTCTCCTACAAGGCTTGCTTGAGCTTTATTAGATCGGGGGTGCATAGTAGCGGAAGAACATTCACCAACTTTTCTAGGGCCAAATCCCACCAGCGAAAGCAGAGCAAAAGGTCTTTAGGTTCGTCATCAAAGCGATCCTTGATAAATCTTGCGGGGTTCCGTGTGTAAACCCGTGTGCAGTTTTGTGTGAAATTAGCTTTATTTTATGGATACCCTGTTTTCTCAATTGTATGGTGTATTATGCTTCAAACCGTTGCAACAGTAAAAAACCACCGGAATTTTGATAAATTCGGTGGTTTTCCTTTGGTGCGGCTGACGGGACTCGAACCCGTACGTCCATGGGACACTAGCACCTCAAGCTAGCCAGTCTACCAGTTCCAGCACAGCCGCATAGAGACAGATGGCCTTTAAGAAAGACCGCTTAATTATTATAGCGAAGAGGGGTGAATTTGTCAACTCTATTTCTAAAATTCAGGACAACTTTTTGGAAACGAAAAGCGCCGCAGGACGTATCCTGCAGCTCAGACTGTCGAAAAAGCCGCGCAGAGTTCGTGCCCACAGGCGCGAAAAAGCTCCAATCCGTTTTCCCTGGCGGCGTGTACGGCGGGGAAACACTTCTCGGCCCACAAGTGTGCGTTCTCTCCGCCAAAGGTGGGCAGGGCGTGCGCGCAGTTGGGCCGCAAACCCACTCGAAAAATTCAACTAATCTATCAACAGCTAGTATATTATCCCTCTTTATACATAGAGGCAGAGCTACAATATTTCCTACGAAAAAATTTTGACAAAGATACAAGGAAATAAATTGAAACTATTCTATCACGCAGAAGGCCGTCCTTGAAAATAGGGCGGCCATAGGCTGTGCCTTTATGCTTAGAACCCAGGTACTGCCGAAATTGGATACGGCAGTACACAAAAAAGTGGAAAACCACTGGAACTTTCTGCTGACCTCGATTTTTTTCCCCCTTGCACTTGTATTCGCGGTCCCCTTTTGTTACTATAGGGTTATCCTATGTGCAAGTCCCATGAAAAATAGGAAAGAAAGGTGGAAAATTCCTCATGAAGCGCACGAACAAACTCCTGTCCCTGTTCCTGACGCTTGCACTGGTCTGTGGGCTGATCACCCCGGCCATGGCGGCGGATGGAACCACCGCGCAGGAGGGCAAAATCGTCATCCTGCACACCAACGATGTCCACTGCGGCATCGACCAGACCACCAAGGACGAAGCCATCACAGGGATTGGCTACGCCGGAGTCGCGGCCTATAAGGCTGAGATGGAAGCCGAGTACGGCGCAGACAATGTCACTCTGGTAGACGCCGGAGATGCCATCCAGGGCGGCACCATCGGTACCCTGTCCAAGGGGGCCGACATTGTGGCCATCATGAACAAGGTGGGCTATGATATCGCCATCCCTGGCAACCACGAGTTTGACTACGGCATGGACCAGCTGCTCTCTCTGGTCAAGGACAGTGCCGAGTACGACTACCTGTGCAGCAACTTCACCGACCTGGAGGGAAATCCGGTTTTTGACAGCTACAAAATCCTCACCTACGGCGATGTGAAGGTGGGGTATGTGGGCATCGACACCCCGGAGTCCTTCACCAAGTCCACCCCGACCTACTTCCAAAACGAGAAGGGGGAGTACATCTACAGCTTCCAGCAGGGGAATGAGGGCAAGGATCTCTATAATGCCGTGCAGAAGGCGGTAGATGCCGCCAAAAAGGACGGCGCGGACTATGTGGTAGCCATTGCCCATCTGGGTGACAACGGCTCCACCGATGTGTGGAAGGCCTCCGCCGTGGTGGCCAATACCACCGGCATTGACGTGATCATCGATGGTCACTCCCACGAGGAGATTGAAAAGGAGATCACCAACAAGGACGGCGAGACCGTCCTCTGGGCCCAGACCGGCACCAAGCTGGCCAACATCGGCAAGGTCGTTATCGACACCAAGACCGGGGAGATCTCCTGCGAGCTGGTGAGCGGCTACGACAAGCAGGATGAGACTGTCGCCGCCTTTGTGGCCGAGATCAACGCTAAATTTGAGGATACCCTCAAGAAGGTCGTGGCCAAGACCGACGTGGCCCTGACCACCCTGGATCCTGAAAGCGGCGAGCGGGCAGTCCGTAGCGCGGAGACCAATCTGGGCGACCTGTGCGCTGACGCTTACCGGATCATGCTGGGTTCTGATATCGCCTTTGTCAATGGCGGCGGCGTCCGGGCGGACATCAAGGCCGGAGACATCACCTACTCTGACATCATTAGTGTCCACCCCTTCGGCAACGAGGCCTGCATGGTAGAGACTGACGGCCAGCACATCCTGGATGCCCTGGAGATGGGCGCCCGCCTCCTCCCGGAGGAGAACGGCGGCTTCCTGCAGGTCTCCGGCCTCACCTACACCGTTGACACCTCCATCCCCTCTTCTGTGGTCCTCAACGACGAGAACGAGTTCGTCAAAGTGGAGGGGGACTACCGGGTTAAGGACGTGAAGGTCAACGGTGAGGACCTGGATCTGACCAAGACCTACACCCTGGCCTCTCATAACTACATGCTCAAGTCCGGCGGCGACGGCTTTGTGATGTTCAAGGACGCCAAGCTCATCAAGGACTGCGTGATGGTGGACAATCAGGTTCTGATCAACTACATTGTAGACGAGCTCAAGGGCGTTGTAGGCGAGGATTACGCCGATCCCAAGGGCCAGGGCCGTATTACCGTCCTCAAGTCCGCTGACAAGCCCGATGTGCTGGAATCCTTCGGCGATCTCAAGGAGAACGCCTGGTATCTGGACGCTGTGCGCTATGTGGCCGAGAACGGCATCATGAACGGCACCAAGGAAAATACCTTTGCCCCAGAGGGTACTGTCACCCGCGGTACAGTCTATCAGACCCTGTACAACATGGCGGGCAAGCCCGCGGTCAACGAGGCCGCCAGCTTTAACGATGTCAGCGGCAAATGGTATGCGGATGCTGCCGCCTGGGCGGAGGACGAGGGCCTCACCACCGGCACCGGCAAGGGCGCCTTCTCCGGTGACCGCGCCATGACCCGCCAGGAGCTGGCCAAGGTCTTTGCTGAGTACGCCGCTAAGAAGAATATCCTTCCCGGCGATGCTGCCGACCTGTCTGCGTTTACCGATGTTGACGCTGTGGCTTCTTGGGCCAAGGATGGCATGACTGCCGCAGTCTCTCTGGGGATCATCAAGGGCAGCGGAAACAAGCTCAACCCCACCGGCACCGCCCAGCGGGTGGAGCTGGCCCAGATTCTGATGAACTTCAGCACCCTCAAGCCGGAGGAGAAGCCGGAAGAGCCGGAGGTTCTGAAGGTAGCTATGGTCATCCCCGGCAAGATTGACGACGGCGGCTTTATGCAGGGCGGCTACGAAGGCCTCATGAAAATCAAGGAGACCTATGGCGCCGAAGTAGAATACATCGCCGATGTTGAGGCAACCAACGAGGCGCTGACCGCTGCCATTGAAAAGCTCGCCGAAGGGAAGCCTGATATGCTGATGGCCCACGGCGGTCAGTGCGCCGAGGCCATGCAGGCCATGAGCGAAAAGTATCCTGACATCGCGTTTGTCGTTCTGCACGGCAATGTGTCTGGCGACAACATCTCCAGCTATGGCGTGGTCCAGGAGCAGGCCGCCTACCTGGCGGGCGCTGCCGCCGGCCTGCTGACCGAGACTGATGTTGTGGGCCACATGTCCGGCCTACGGGTCCCCGCCGGTGTCAAGGCCAGAGGCGCCTTTGCAGACGGCCTCAAACGCACCAATCCGGACGCCAAGTTTTTGACCAACTTCTCTGGCAACCTGAACGACCAGGACCTTGCCTATCGGATCGCCAACGCTGAGATCGAGGCAGGCGCAGACATCATCTTTGCCATGCTCAACGACGGTATGCCCGGTGTCACGAAAGCCGTGGTGGAGAAGAAAATCCACCAGGTGGCCGACTCCAAAAACCGCACCGCAGATGAGCCTGATGTCTTTATGATTTCCGCCATCAGCGATGTCAGCATGAGCGCCTTTACAGCTGCGACCGACTATGTCAACGGCGATTATAAGCCCGGCGTCATCCGCTCCATTGGCATTGAGACAGAGGGTGCGATTGACGTCGCCCTGGCCCCCTATGTGTCCGACGAAGTGAAAACCCAGATCGAGGCCATTAAGCAGGAGCTGAAGGACGGCAAAATTGAGATCAATGTGGAGTACACAGGGGAGGAATTTGTCCCCGAAGGAACTACACTGAAGGTTGCGATGCTGATCCCTGGCGCCATTGATGACGGCGGTTACTATCAGGCGGGCTATGAGGGCCTCATGCGGATTAAGAACGAGCTGGGCGCGGAAGTGACCTACGTCAACAACATTCCCACCGAGATGAAGGACCTGACCGCCGCCCTCAGAAAGCTGGCGGAGGGTAAGCCAGACATGATCCTCTCCCACGGCGGAATTACTGCCGCAGCGGTAGAGGAGGTCAGCAAAGAATACCCCGATATCCAGTTTGTGCTCTCTCAGGGAAATGTCCACGGCCCCAATCTCTCGGTCTATCAGGTCAACTATGACCAGGCGACTTGGCTGTGCGGCGCCGCTGCCGGCCTGCTGACCGAGAGCGATGTAGTTGGCCATATTTCGGGTGTCCGTGTGGCCGGGGGTGTCAATGCCAGAGGCGCTTTCTCCAACGGTCTTGCCTATACCAACCCCGATGCCAAGTTTCTGACCACCTTTACCGGTGATCTCAATGACGCCGCCCTGGCCAAAAAGACCGTCGAGGCCCAGATTGATCAGGGGGTAGACATTATCTTCGCCATGCTCAACGACGCGATGTCCGGTGTCACCGAGGCCGTGAAAGAGCATGAAATCCGCCAGGTGGCCGATGTCTACGACCTGTCTGCCAAGGAACCTGACGTCTATGTGCTCTCCGCCCTGGAGGATATCGGAATGGGCCTGTTTGAGGCTGCCAAGAGCTATCAGGCGGGTAACTTCGAGTCTAATGTAGTCAAGAGCTTTGGCCTTGAGACCGAAGGCGCAGTCGGCATCGCGTTTGCGGCTGACGTGCCGGAAGAGGTCCGCACCCAGATCGAAGCCCTGCGGGATAAGATCATCTCCGGTGAAATCGAGGTCAGCAACGAGTTCAAGGGCGAAGAGTTCAAGCTCGCGGAATAATCACAAGCTGTAAACAGCTGGTTTCCCCTCCCAGAAGGAAAAACGAGACGAGCATTTAGCGCTTGTCAGCAACGGCGTTGAGGCCCCAGCGTAATCAGCGCTGGGGCCTCTGCATTAGAACCTATCCGCAGGGACAGACCAGAAGGGCAGGACAGTTTATGAAGAAGAAACGTTGCATCCCATGGATCCTAACAGGTGCGCTGGCCCTCTCTCTGGCCGTCCCAGTCCGGGCCGCCAGTCTACAGGCCTTTGCCGATTTGGAGCCGGACGCCTGGTATGCCAAGGCCGTGACTTATGTCACCGACAACGGCATTATGCACGGCGTGGAAGAGACGCTGTTTGCCCCGCTGGACCTTGTGACCCGCGGCATGGTATACCAGACCCTCTATAACCTGGCGGGCCGGCCCACCGTGGAGGAGCCCGCCAGCTTTCCCGATGTGGAGGGGACCTGGTACGCGGATGCTGCCGCCTGGGCGGAGGACATAGGGCTGACCACCGGTACAGGGAATGGACAGTTCTCCGGGGCGCAGATCATCACCCGGCAGGAACTGGCCAAAATCTTTACCGGCTATGCCGCGCAAAATGGCATCTTTCCCACCGAGTCAGAGCTGCCGTCCTTCACCGACCTGGACGAGGTGGCGGCCTGGGCGGAGGACAGCATTGCGGCGGCGGTCTCCCTGGGCATTCTCCAGGGCAGCGGCGGCCAGCTTAACCCCACTGGCCCCGCGCAACGTGTTGAGCTGGCCCAGCTCCTGCTGAATTACAGCAGCCTGGTCTCTCAGGTCCCTACCCTGCGCACAACCATTCTCAAAGTCAATAGAGAGGGGGATCTGACCCTGGACCTCACCAGAGCGGCGTTTTTGGGGGCTGGGTACGCCGTGGGTGACATTGTGACCCTGTCGTCCAATGGAAAGCGGCTAGAGGCCCCGGTTGTGACCAGCCTGGGAGATGTAGACCCAGGCCGTCCCCTGGTCCTCCTCCCGGAGAAGGGAGAAGCTGTCACCGTCCTCCTGCATTCCGGCAGTCTAGCCGCCTATTTCGGCGTCTCTGCCGATGACCGTCTCTCCCTTGCCATGCGGGATCAGGGGGGGTATCGGGGGGAGTACGAGATCCGCAACCTCAGCGCCCTGCGCACCAATAAGCGGGAGGAGTACGGCAGCGACCAGATTTTTGCCAACTTCCGGCCCATTGTGGTGGGCAATATGGCGGCCGGCGTGCTCTACCGTTCCTCCAGCCCGGTGAATCCGGCACTGGGCCGCAGTACCTTTGCCGACGAGCTGGCCAATGCCGCAGGGATCAAAACGGTCCTCAATCTCTGCGATGCCCAGGAGGAGCTGGAGGAGTACGCCAGCTATGCCAACAGCTATTATGCTACTACCCAGGTTGTGGCTCTGGATATGGAACTGGATATGACGGCCGAAGAAAACCTTGTCAAGCTGAAAAACGGTCTGAAGGCGATCATTGACGGTCAGGCCCCCTTTCTCATCCACTGTACCGACGGTCAGGATCAGACCGGCTTCCTCGCTGCGCTCCTGGAGGCCCTGCTGGGAGGCACCCTGGAGGAGATCGAAAAAGATGCCATGCTCACCTATGAGAACTACTACCACCTGGACCGCACCTCTCCCTTCTACGATGAGATCGCCCGGCGGACTGTCTTTGCCACCTTGCGGGAGATCGCCGGGCTGGATTCGGAGGAGTCTTTGGACGAAGCAGACCTCCAAGAGGCTGCCAGGGACTATCTGGTGCAGACTGTAGGCCTCTCAGAGGAGCAGGTAGAGGACTTAGAACTCAGGTTGTCCGGCGGACAGCAAAAGCCAGAAGCATAAAAGCAGCGCCCTCTCCACACTGGAGAGGGCGCTGCTGCATGATTTCATGATTAGAAGTATTTGCGGATCCCCTCCGAGGCCAGCTCGGAGTCGGCGCTGATGGTGACAGTAAACTTGATATTATTCTTATCAGAGAAGCGGTTGAGCCAATCCAGGAATTC
>JAAWBF010000159.1 GCA_022792555.1 Oscillospiraceae bacterium | reverse complement strand
CGGTGTAGTTGTCGAAATAGGTGCCGCCCTCACTGGGACGCTTGAATGTGACCTCGTCCAGATAGGTGTCCCAGCTGTTGGGGTAACCCACCTTGACCGTGATGGCCTCCAGCTTTTCCACTGCCCGCTGCCTGGTGGTGTCGCTCATCCAGTCCAGGGCCAGAATCCGCTCTTTATAGACCTTCAAAATATCGTGGATCATGCTGGTGACATCCTGTTTGGCCTCGGCGGAGAAGTGGCGCTCCACATAGGCCTTGCCCAGATAGTCGCTCATCTGCTCCTGGACCAGCCGGGAGGCGATTTGATCATCGGGTATCTCGTCGGATCCGCCGGTGAGGGCCGCGTCAAACTGGTCGGCGGCATCGGAGAAGTCCCGGCTCAATGTGCCGCCGATTCCCTTCAGCAGACCCACCTTGACCGCCGCTTTCAGGGTGTCCAGATGACTGTCGTCCAGGTAGGCCGCACCCGCCTCCAGGAGACCGACATCCACGACCTGTATCCGGTCGGTGTGGAAGCCGACGCTTTCCATAAAGGCCGCAAGGTCGATGTTGGGCAGCTTGGCCTGGAGCTGCTTCGCCGTGAAGACGTTATAGACCTTGTCCACATTGAGATAGTCCTGCTGGTCCATCATGGCCGCAGCCAGCGTCTTCTCCATGTCGAAAACCAGGGCGGCGTCCTGGGCGGCGCGTTCCGCGTCCTCACCGCTCAGTGTGAACAGGGTGGTAAAATAGGTCTTGAGGGCCTCACAGACATCGGCGTGCTCCTCGTCGGTATAGTAATCCTTGGACAGACTGGGCGCGGCAATGCCGATATCAGCGAGGTACTGGGTGCTGTCCTTGGCGTCAATCCCGACGTCCGTGGGGAACAGAGGGGAGACGCCCGTTTCCACCGTGATCTTGTTATGGACGGCCATCAGCTCCTTGAGAGAGGCAGCGGCGTCAATCTCGTCCAGATAGGACTGGATGGGGGCGACCCCGGCCTCATTCCGGGCGTCCCAATCCAGAATGGTCTCATAGAGGGCCTTGATTTTGGCCTCGGAGGTCCCGTCCTTGGGAGTGGCTTTGACAATCTCCTGGATGATCTCCGATACCTGCTGTTCCACCTGGTAGGTCAGCTCTGTGGTGGTGCCGTAGACGGAGTATCCGGCGGGCATCTCGGTGGAGCGCAGCCACTCCCTATTGTTGGTGGCGTAAAAATCGTCCTTGAGGTTGGTCCCCTCAATGGCGTACACCCGGCGGATGAAAGTGTCCAGCTCGGCATCCGTAATGGGGTCATCAGGAGAGAAGGTGGTGGCGCTGGTGCCGGCCACAATGCCGGAGGCGAATACATGCTCCAGATCCTGGACGGCCCAGTCGGGCAGATCGGTATAGTTGGCCGCGGGATAGGCCCAGCGGGCGCTGTCCCCCACCGGCTCAGGGAGATCGCCAAAGGCGCGGGAGAGCATCACCAGGGCCTCGGCGCGGGTGACAATCCGGTCCTCCTGGAGACCGCTGCCGTCCCCCTTCATCACGCTGGCTGTTGTGACAACCGCATTATAGTCCCCGGCGGCCTCTACCAGCCGCTGGCAGACCTCGCCGCGGGTCAGGGCCAGTCTCCTCCGCCGCCAGGGCGGGGGCGGACAGACCGAACACCAGAGCGAGGGAAAGTAGTCCGGAAATCCATTTTTTCTCTCTTATAGATACACATCCTTTCAGCTGCGGGAGCGTTCTCCTACCTATAACTAATTCATTATAGCACATATCTTGTCATTAGACTCTAAAGTTTTCTTAAAAAAGGAAGCGTACTTTGCAGCTGCCTCCTTCGCGTACCGAAACGTGGGCTGGACATTTTGGGGTACAAATAAGCGCCCCGCCTATTGGGCAGGGCGCTGAGATGGCCGTATCGTAAAATCATTGCAGACAGGTCATGCCCGCCTGAGCGGAGCCGTCGTCCAGGCTGCCGGGGGAGAACTGCAAAAGACAGGCGTTAAGATCCAGGTAGGAGAAGGCGTCCAAACGGCCCTGACTGCCCAGGAAAATGAGACGGACCCGGCAGCGCAGGGGCTTGAACTGGTCAATGAGAAAGGTCAGACGGGCGCGGAGCAGCTCATCGGAGGGACGGCTGATGAGCAGGGTGCAGTCAAAGGGGGAGTCGCCGTATAAAAGGGAATCGGAGGCCAATTGATTGCGGTTGAGCAGATTGTGCTCCACCAGATAGACCGGCTCCTCTACGAAGAGTCCTACCACAAGCTCAATGGCCCGCCGGGTCCCCTTAGCGGCGATGAGCTGGGGGGCCAGCCGCAGGAGACGGCGCAGGTCCTCCGGCGGGAGAAAGTTGCCGTCCAGCTCCAGGCCCAGCCACTGGGCGAAGATGGGTAGAGCCTCCGCCGGGGCGGTGTCCAGGTCCAGATAGGCGGGCAGACGGTCTACCGTGTCCTGGAGATCCGAGTAGAGGGAGGAGAAGATGGAGAGATAGCGGTGGAAAAAGGCGTCCTCCGGCTGACCGTTCTGGTAGAGGGCGGGGAAGGTGCGGTAAAAGTTGTCCCCCGGCACCAAGACTCGTAACCTGTCTAGGACACCGTCCCCCTCCCCGTTGAGCTCAATCCAGATCCACAGATAGCGGCCCTGCTGGCCGTACAGGAGCAAATCACTGCTCCCCACGCACTTGATCCCGCCGGCGGCGGCAAAGAGCTTAGCCTTTCGTATGGGGGGCTCGGCGCTGTCTAGGAGAAAGGCATCTACAGGAAGGGGCGCGCCGTCCTGGAGCACGACAAAGTCATTGGAGGCATAAGCCCGGACGGTGAGTACAGCGTCCCCCTGGAGATCGGCCCGGAAGCTCAGGCGGCCCCAGGGACAGTCCTCCTGGGCGCTGTCCAGTCCCGCCAGAAAGATGCTGCGCTGCTGGACGTCCCCGGCGGTGCGCAGGACGCCGCCGGTCTCCAGAGTAAAGCCCTCCAGCAGGCCGCGGGCCAGGCGGGCACTGCCCAGCCGGTATTCCCGAATTCCGTTTGCCATGGTGTATCCCTCCCAATGGACACTGATAGGTTTCCCTCCAAAGAGGGCGTATTATCTCCGCGTTAAATCGGAGCTGGTGTGGAGCTCCAGATGGATCTGGCCCGGATAACAGAGGCTCCGGTCGTCCAGCTTGAGATCTGGTCCTTCGATACTGATCCCGGTGTAGGAGGTGGGCAAGAGGCGCAGATCATCGACCGCCTCTACGCAGGGCAGGTCCAGCAGGCTTTGGTAGAGCTTGGTAAACCGGACCCAGGCGCCAAAGCCCTGGGGACCGTCCACATAATCCAGCGCCCTGCGCAGCAGAGCCTCAATCTCACTGGCGGCATCTTCAAAGTAGCTTTTGACATAGACAACCGCACGGACATCCAGGGAGATATAGCGGGGCTGGAGCAGTACAATCTGGGTGGCGAGCATCCGGCGGGGCTCCAGCCAGGCCCGAATCTCCCGCAGATAGAGGGAGGAGAGGGTGGGCCGGGGGTCGTTCGTTCGGGGCTTGACGGTGATGGACACCAGGTTCTCTTGCAGATTGGCCACGGCACGAACCTTATGGATACATAGACCGGGGGTCCTGGCCACCAAGTCCTCATAGTCGGCGGGGAGTACCGCAGCGGAGGGACGGCGGGTATCCGCCACAAAGCGCAGGCGCAGGTCCTCAGCGCTCTCGTAGGAGACACCCCCCCACCCGGCGGAGGGATTGCGGTAGGACTGATCTACGCTCCGCCCGTCAAAGCCCCCAAGATGCTCCAACAGTCCGCCGGGGCGGATGTTCCCCAAGGCGCCCTGGGTGACACAGCAGTCACACAAATAGAGCCGGTAGCCTGTGCCATAGCCGGGGTGGCGGATAAACAGGCGTCCCGCGCTGGGGTCCACCTCATAGCAGAGGGTGTCCGGATCTGTCTGACCTGGGGGGAGAAAGAAGTAGTCCAGATCTCCCTGGGGACCGGGGGCCTCCACCAAAAGCATAAAGCGGTCGGGGAGGATATTTTCCACCAGCTCCAGGGGGATCTCCTGATCCTCATACCCGTAAACCAGGCCCAGATCCCGGTGGTGGATCAGCTCATCGTCATAGCACACCACCCGAACAGCGTCCGGATCGGCGCAGGGGGAAAAGCCGTAGCGAATTGGATCAAAAGTGAGGGTGACGCCGCCGGGGAAGTCCTCCCGGCGGTAGAACCGGCCGCGGGGGGTGATGCCGGTAAAGGGGTCATAACGCCGGTAAGGGCCGCCGGAGGTCTCCCGGCAGTAGACAAAGAGGTTGCCTTGGGCGGCCAGCGGGGTGGTTAATGTCAGGGCGGTATCGCCGGGGAAGGTGTAGCTCCACGCTCTGGTCTCCCACTGACGAACCGGGAAGAGATTGGCTGCCAGGGTCAGTAGGCGGGGAGGGCGGTCGTAGCTGGCCTCTTCCAGCAGACAGCGCAGGGCGCAGCCAGTGACGGGGGCCTCCTCAAAGGGGATGGGATCTCCCTGGTCCAGGTGGAGGGTGATGGACCCGCTGACGAGGAAGCCGCAGGTCTGATCATCCGCCTGGGCATCCTGCCAGCCCGCCCTGGTGTAATACTGCCAGCGGGTTTTGGCAAAGCTAGGGCCTCCAGTAGGGGGGAAGGGGTTGCGCACCCCGTCCTCAGGGCACTGGGCCCAGAGGGTAATCGGCCGGCTGGTGTCGGGGACGCCGTCCAGGATACAACACAGGCTCACCCCGACCTCCGGCCGGGCTCCGAACACGGCAGCGGGCGTCTGGGCATCCAGGAGATAGGAGATGGCTTGATATCCGCCCTGGCTGGCTACATAGACCGCCGCCAGTCCCCAGTCGGTACAGACGATCTCCCTCTCGGTCTCAAAGGTCAATCCGCCCAGCCGGAGGGGATACTGGGGCGGCAGGGTGAGACCGCCGCCAGGAGCCTGGAGCAGGACGGAAGCGGCCCGGTTCTGTCGGGCCTGGTAGCCCACCAGAGCCAGCAGCTTCCGGCGTGCCTCCTCTGTCACCTCGTTGATGGTGGCCTGCTGGAGGACATGAAAAGCCGAGAGATTTTGCAGGACGGTGATGCCCGGATCGGAGCGGTTGAAGTTGGTCCACTCCTGGGAGTAGAGGGGGATTGCGGCTAACGCCTCCGCCATCAGATCCTGGTAGCTCTTGTCGTCGAGGTTGATACTATTGAGCATAATTCCTTCCTCCAATGGCGTGAATAATAGGTAGGGGGAGAACGAGTGCTTATTGAGGCAGTTCCAGATAGACCTTGTGGGTTCCGGGGATCCCGATGGCAAAGGGGCTGTAGGGGAGCTCTTCTAAGCTGCGCTCATGGACGCCGGCGGGATCCACATAGCGGGCGGTGGCCAGAAAACGCTTGACCTGGCCCGGCCCCCGCAGGGCGTGGAGCAGCATCCGAAGCTGGGCGCGGGTGGGCAGGACACCGATGTCCCAGCCGTTCTGTCCCATGGGGTCGAGGAACTCGTCAATGGCCTGCTGAATGAGGGTTTGCAGCTCAAAGGCCCGGTGGGCGTCTGCTGTCTCGGCCCAGACGGTCAGAGAGATGGAGACATAGATGGGCTCCGAGAGGATGAGGCGGCCTGGATCCAGGGTGGCCTCACAGCGGGAGAGAAGCCGCTGGCGCAGCCGATCCTTGAGGCTGTGAAAGGAGTAGGAGCCGCTGGCGTAGTCCTTCATCATGACGGCGATGGTGACGAGGGCGGGCTCCCTTCTGCCGTCCAGATCCACGCCGGTAAGGCACTTGACCTTTGCGATGGCGTCAGAGAAGGCGGCCACCTCCCGGTAAAAGTCCACCTGGCTGACCAGACGGCCCCGGCTACACAGGAGATTGGCCCCCCGGCGCTGGGCGGAGGACAGGTGTTCCAAATCACTGCCTGCATAGGTGGCAATCGGGTTATAGACCGAGTCGATGTAGAGCATCCGGCCCCGGAGCGCATTGACTGCCCCGGTGGGCAGATTTCCCTTGGCCCCCTTACAGCAGCTGGCCTGTACGGTAAAAGCCACTGCATTCCGGGCGGTGGGGATCCGGACGTGAACACCGTCCCCAAAGGAGATGGTGTTGTTCATCCGGTCAATGGTATAGTGGCGGTCGCTGGGGGTGGAGGTGTCGAAGTTCTCCACCTCATGCCAGCGGACGAAAAACTCCACAATATCACCTAAGAAATTGTAGGTAGCCCGCACGTCCTCCGGTCGCTCCCGCAAGAGCTGCTGCATCATGGGCAGGGAGAGCCGGTCCCGCTCGTTGACAAAGACCTCCGCGGATAGGATGTTCTCCGCCGCAATGGGGAAGGTCATGTTGGGGCCGGGGACTGTGAGGTAGAAGGACTCCGGCTCCAGGGTCTCCACGTTGCGGATCTCCACGGCGTTGGGGAGAATGGCGCGGATAAGGGGGTGGTGCCGCTCCTGATCCACATAGATGTTGTCCGCATCTACCAGCCGCAGCCAGTAGCGGGTAATCCCCTCTACGGAAACGGGGGCCATGTCGGCAGGGGGCATAAACAGGACGGTGCCCGCCGAGGTCATATGATTGGTGTTGTCAATCACCTTTAAGGGCTTCCAGCCGCTGAAGGAGGTGTACTCAAAGGAGATAGGGGCGCTCTGGAAGTGGACCGGCTCGGCCACATCAAAGAGCAGGCTCACCGGGGCCCCGGCGGGCCGCTGGTCAAAGCCGAGATAGAGTGCGTTCCCCGGATAGGGGAGGGGCTGGAAGAGGGTAACAGGGGATCCGGCCAGGAGATCGGCAGTGAAGTCGAAGATCTGAGTCCCCTGGATGGATTGGACAAGCTGGGGGAGCTTCCAGCCCTGGTCATAGCGGTAGGTGAGGGTCAGTCCCTCCACCACCGGCATGGTGTGGACACAGGGTTGTAGATAGCAATTGTCCGCCCTAGTGATGCGGATCCGGATACACCGTTGATCATAGCCGCCCACCACGGTGGGCAGCCAGTCGTCTGGACAGCGGAAGGAGAGGGAGATTTTTCCAGGGTGTTCCCCGTCAAAGAGGGTGGACCAGTCCTGGAGGGTGGGCAGACGCCGCCAACCCAGGCCGTTGAAGTAGTCAAAACTCACCGTCTGGGGCGCGGTAGCCGCCGTCTCGAAGGGGATGGCCTTGGGCTTGCGCTTGATGATTTTCAGGGTTCCGGCCTCCTGCTGGGGGGTGAACGTGACCAGCCGCTCCTGGAAGGAGAGGGTAAAGTGCAGAGTGACCAGCGCTCCCCGCTGGCTGAAAATCCGGTCGTGTCCTAGATAACAGTCGTCGAAGAGGGAGGCGGTGTCCCCAAAGGGGAGGAACCGGCCCGCCTCCAGATCTTGGTCGTTGTGGCACAGGAAGGAGGGCTCCGCCCCCTCACAGGTGGAGGCCAGGCCGATTTTTGCCAGAGAGAGGGGTTCGCTGACCGGCTCCAGGGACTCCACACAGATCAGATCATAAGGTACGCCGTCCAGAGAGAGGGGTTCACTCTCTCCGGCCTTATCCAGCGTCAGGATCCCCTCCTGCAGAGCCACCCGGTCAAAGGGGGTCAGCCCCTCCGCAGTCCGGTAGCTCCAGCGGAACCGGTCCGGGTCCGCCAGGCATTCCACGGGGGCCTGATCGGCTGTGCCTGTCAGGGAGAGCTGGATGTGAACACCTGGTCCGGTATCAAAGACGGTCTGGTGATAGAAGACAGCCGCGCTCCGGGCCACGCCGGGCCGGGTGAAGTCAAAGAGGGAAATCGTCCCGGCGATAGGATTCTCTTGCTGTTCTGGGGCGGGGCCGGGGAGGATCTGCACCTGCCGGGGGCCGCCCAGGAGGGGGATGATTTTACCAAAGTAGCTGGAGATAGAGAGAATATCGGTAAGGCGGGTGTTGGTGAGATAGACGTCCCCCAGGGTCTCAAAGACGATGGGCTCCTCTCCTGCCTGTTCGCCCAACAGCTTGGTCCCTTTGGGCAGGGGGAGACCGGCCACCGTATCCGGAATCAGGGAGAGGACCGCCACCCCGCTGGCTGGATAGGCGGGCAGGAGGGAGAGCCCCAGCAGGTTGACGAATTCCGTGTGGTACTTCCCGATGACCTGGTTCAGCCGGCTGATATTCCCCGCCATCTGGGCGGCGAAAATCAACGCGATGGTGGAGCCGATGTCGGGGTTTTCCGGATCAAAGCACCACTCCGGCGTATAGGAGGCGGCCAGCCGGGCGATCTCCCGGCGGATGTCGCCTTCGGATCGGGGATCGATGACGAGGTCAGTATGCCGGTCCATGGGATTCCTCCTCTCCGGCGGCGTTCAGATAAAAGGGAAAGACCAGATTGTCCCGGGTATTGCTGTCCGTGATGGTGTAGCCGATGGTGACAACCAGACAGCCCTCCTTGACCTCCGGATCGATCTGCACATCCACCTCCGAGATGCGGGGCTCCTGCTCCAGGATCAGGGTGCGCAGCTCGTTGGACATGATGTTCAGGGCGGTCAGAGAGGGGTCCATAAAGGTATAGCGCATAATCTGGCTGCCGAAGTCCGGCTCCAGCCACCGCTCCCCCTGACTGGTCATCAGAATGATATACAGCGATTCCTTTACACTCTGCGGCCCCGCAGCCAGGGCGAACCGCCCAGTGCCCGGATCGATCTGAGGCGGGAATTTCATTCCAGTGCCTAAAAATGTTCTCTCATCCATTACAAAACCCCCGCCTTGTAGATAGTTCCTTTCCTGTAGGGTCGACCGGCCACAGGCCGTCCCTGCGGCGTCTCATTTCCTCAGCCGATCTTGATCGGCGTGCCGCTGATGTTGACCATGCCGCTGCTCTCCACCTTGTGCATGGCGCTGGCCTGCTCGGAGATCTGGGCGCCCTCCAGCTTGAGCATCCCGTCGGTCTTGACGCCAAATTTATTGCTGGCCTCCACCGTCACCTGCTGGGCGGTGAGCTTGACCGCGCCGCTCTCTCCGTTGAGGGTAAGTGTAATCGTGTCCCCCACCTGGATGGTGAGTTTGCTCTTGGCCTTGATGGTGATGGAGCCCGCGCCGGGCTGGGTGAGCAGCTCGATATACTCCTCTCCCGCCTTGTCTCCAATGCGGATCTTGTTGGCCGCGTTGTCCAGCAGAACGGTGTGGGCCTTGCCGGCGGTCTGGATGGTGATTTTATCCTGAGAGCCGTCCTCCGCCATGGCGCTGTCCTCAAAGGTGATCATACTGCCGTGCTTGGTGACAATGCGCTTGTATTGGTTGTTCTGATCCACCGAGGTGGTGAGGAAATTGTTGTTGTCCTTAGGGACACAGCCGATGATGTAGGGCTTTTCGATGTTCCCCTCCTCGAAAGCCAGCAGGACCTGATCCCCCACCTCTGGCAGGAAGTAGTGTCCCCACTTCTTGCCGCTGGAGGGCATGGCCAGCCGGGCCCACTGGAGCTCATTGGCGCCCTCGTCCCGGGTGGGGATGGTGACGCACACCCGTCCCCCCATATCGGGGTGGTAGTTCTTGGCCACAATGCCGATCATGACTCCTGCAACCCGTGTGTCCCCCGTCTCAGTCTTTGTGATCTGCCGCTCGGTGATCTCGTCAATGATATCGTAAAGGCTCATAGCCCGGTCCCCCTGTCAACTTTATCCGTACAGCCGGTGATGTGAGTGCGGAAGCCGGTCTCGTCCTGGTACTCATGGACCACCGAGGTGAGATAAAAGGTGTTGTCCACCGGCGCGCCCAGCCCGGACAGGCGGATAAACCGTCCGGGCGCCAGGTCCGGAATCCCAACGCAGTCCGCCTCCAGAGTACCCAGACGGTAGGACATCCGCTCAATAAGGGAGGCGACCCTGGCGTCCGCCTGGGCCTGGGAGGAGATAGTGGGGTCGATGAGGACCTTTTTCCCCTTGCTCACCAGTCCCCCGGCGGTGGTGCCGGTGGACAGGTTGTTGGAAAAGGTATCCTTGGCCGAGATGATCCGCCCCTCTCCGGCGTCCATGGCCCTGGCCTCAATGGAGCCCACAATCCCGGTGATGCTGTACTCCACATTGAAGGTGAGGATGCCGGTCCCGGAGCCCAGCTCCATGAGGACCTGGCGGTTGCTCTTGGCCTTTCGGAAGTAGACCGTCCCCCGGTCCACGAAAAATTCAAAGTTGAATTTCTTGGCGGCCTTGACCACAAATTCGTAATCGCTCTCCGCCACCAGCTCAATGGTATAGGCGCTGGTGGGTCCCATGGGGATAGGGGCGGGAGAGGGGGCGGGGGCCTGAGCCAGGGCCGCTGCGGCCTCTTTGGATGCCTGCTTGGCGGCACTGAGGGCGGCTTTGGTCTCCTGAAAGGTCTTCATAGCGGCCTCTACAGCGCTGGCCGCCTGCTGGGCTTTTTCCTTCAGGCCCTGGACCGCGGCCACAGCCTCCGGTCCGCCCGCTGCTGCGGCCAGCTCTGCGGCTTGTGCGGCCTGCTGGGCCTGCTCCGCCGCTGCCTGGGCGGTCTCAGCAGTCTGGAGGGCGGTGAGGAGGGCGGGATCCAGGTCGGGGGTGTCGGTGATTTGGAGGTCTAAAAGGCCTCCCCCGGTTTTGAGCCGCTCATAGCCGGTGCGCTGTAAAATCTCCCGCACCGCGTCCGCGTAGTTGTCCGCCGTGAGCTGGTTGGAGTAGGTCCCGGCCATCATGATCCCCTTGATATCCATGCCAGTCACTTCGATATAGGGGAGCTGGCCCTCCTCATAGCCGAAGCTCACCCCCGCCACAAAGCCCACAAAGACGTTCTCCAGGGTCCCTAAATAGCCCATATCAATGGTGAGGGCGGTCCCCATGGCGATCTGCTTGCCCACCTCGCCAAACCGGAACTGGCCGCTTTGGGGATCGTAGACGTGGTAGATGCGGAACCGGGCGATGGAGGCCTCAAACCCGCTGGTGAGCTCCACATGGACATCTCCGATGACCATATCGCCGCTGTCGTTGGAAAAGGGGGTTCCGGCCAGGGTGACGCTGACCTGGGGGAGGGCGAAATCCTGGTATTTGTCCCGGAGCTGCTGGTAGCTCATGCCGGAACCCACCGGACCGCCTGCGTCCAGACCGCCGGTTACGGCGCCTGCCATGGAGGAAAGAGGCATCGACGCGCCCCCCTTTCAAAAATCTATTTGACTGCTGCCCCAAACGGCCAGCCTTTCACAGCTAGGTGTGCCGCGGCGGGCCGGTAAGAACATCCCTGCATAGGAGGGATGCTCTGCTCCCTACAGCAGATTGAGGTTGATCAGGTTCTTGGAGTTCTGAAGGGCATTCCCCGCCTTTTGCAGGCCGGTGAGATTGCCGTTTAAAGAATCACCGAAGCACTTATCAAAGGCGGCGTCCCACTGGCGCTGGTCGCCGCTGCCTGTGATCTCCTGGAGGATGACCAGATCCACTACACTGCGGATGGGCTGGCCGGAGAAGGAGAACATGGTATACCGGGCCTGAACCTGGCACACCTGGCCGGTAAAAGACATATCCGCCCACTGAAAGGTGACCAGCCGGGTGGAGTCCCGCATGAGCATGGCCACCAAGCCGTTGGTCTGGGGCTGGACGCTGTAGACCTCTCCCCTCACCGCCTTGGCGATGGCCCCGGCATCCGTAATGATATCCCCGGCGGACAGGCGCAGCTTGTCGGCCATAAAGGCGTCCTTTACATTGGTGTCGTCAAAGACCAGCTGGACGGACAGGGTGACGGAGGGAGGACGGGTGGACTGGTTGGGGATCCCCTCGTCCATGTTTTTCAGCAGGTAGGATACGCTCACCCGCTGGGCGTTGGCCTGGAGTGAGAGGGAGGAGGGGTTATACTGGACCTCCAGCGCACCGCCTCTGCCGCTGAGGACATCGCTCATGGTGTCCAAAACGCTGCTGTTGCTGCTGCTGGCCGCCTTGGTAAGTATTTTTTGGGTAGATTTGGTCAGTGCGCCGCCGCCCGTCAGGGCCCCCATATTATCCCCTACGCCGCTCTGAAGGTCGTGGAGGAGAAGGGTGGCCTTTTTCACATTGCCGATGATGCTGTTTCCTACATTGGACAGCGCGCCGGTGAGTTGATTCAGGGCCATTGCGCCCGCCTCCCTTCTCCGTATACGCCGGGGCGTATATTTGATCGGTTACAAGTTGATATTGAACAGATTCCCCACCTTTTGCAGGCCGTTGGTCAGGCTCTTACTCCCATCCTGGAAGGACTGGGCGAAGTCGGCGTACCAGCTACTGATCAGCGCGGGGTCCAGCTCCTGGGTGATGCGCAGGGCCACCTGGGCGCGGATAGGGCGGCCTGAAGTGGAAAACATGGTGTAGTTGGCCCGGATATCGGACAGCTGTCCGGAAAAGGAGAACTTCCCCCAGTAGAAGGTGATATCCCGTGTGTAGTTGTTGCGCAGGGCGCCGATGAGGGCCTCTACCTGGGGCTGGACGGTATACTCCTTCCCAGACAGGACGGCGATGGCGTTGGTGACAGTCTCCACCGAGGCCCCCGATTTGAATTTATCCATCATAAAGGCGTCCGCGTGGTTCATCTGGTCAAAGTAGAGGGTGACGGAGAGGGTGATAGTGGGTTTCTGGGTGGAGTCTGTGTAGGTCGTCTTATTCCCATCCCTGGCGGCGGCGTCCTGGACGGATTCATGCCCCGCCATGCCGTTGAGCTGGAGCTCAGAGGGGTTGAACTGGACCTTAAAATATTTGGACTGGTGGCGGGTCAGCGCGGTGGCCGCGGTGTCCCCTGTTTGCAGGGCATTGGCCGCAGCCTGACGGACTCCGTTGACTGCGCTGGCGGCAGTGGAGGCCCCCTTTTTCAGGGCGGCCAGAGGGGAGGCCCCGCCCTGGACTGCTTTATTTATGACGCTGGAACCCACCTGCTGGGCAAAGGAGCGGTAGTCCCGCACCACCAGATAGGCGGTCTCCGCGTTGCCCCGGAGGTTGTCGAGGATGGCGCTGCCCACACTCATGGGATCGGCTCCTTTCTGCGTCTATTTTTCAGCCGGTGGGGAGACGGCGAATCCTACATCAAAACCGGCCCCGCCGGTAGCGCTCGGTTTGCAGCCGCTTTTCCATCTGGCGGTAGACCTTATCGGAGATGGTCCCCATCTGCTTGGCCAGGGTGCGGTTGATGAGCGCGGTGATATCTTCGCTGGTCTGGGTGACAAGCTGCTGGGCGGCGCGGTTGATCTCCACCTGCTCCCGCTCCTGCCGGTGAATGGTCTGGGCGGTGGTCTCCTGCTGGACGGTGGTGGAGCGCTGCCGGTCCAGCTGGGTAAGCAGCTCCTCGTTGATCCACTCCGCGGCCTGCTTGTGGACAAATTGAACCGGTGCGCGGGGGGGACCCTCGGCGCTGGAGACAGGCCCCGGCCCGGCGGGGGATTCCTGGAACCGCTCTAAGAGGTGTTCGGTGTGGGTCAGATCGCGCTGAACCTCCTGCTGAACGTGGTCCAAACGCTGCTGCACCAGTGCAGTCTGAGTTTGAGCGGCCCGGCCCTCCTGATTGAGAGTCCCCAGACTGGCCGGACTGACCAACCCCTGGGCAATAGCCGCCGCAGGGTCGGACTCGTAGAGCAGAATGGACTCGTAGAGCCTGCGGGTATGCTCGTCAGTATGGTTGAGAAGGAGCTCCAGCTCCGGGGGGGACTTCTTCTTGTCCGGACCGGGCTGTTCCAACAGCTCCCGGATGACCTGCTCCGGGGCGTCCAGGGCGCGCAGAGCGTCGGACATCAGCTTTCCCCGGTCAGGGGGCTGGGGCTGGGACGGTGCAGGCTGGGCCGCCTTTTCTGCCTGGATCTGCTGGTAGATGGCCTGGTTTTTCTGATGGAGTTCGGACACCTGCTGGGCCAGCATGGCCTGAGCCTCTTCCGCCGTCTGGGGAGGCTGGGCCAGTACCTGAGGGATAGGACCGGCGTCCTCCCCTCCGCCGGGCGGAAGGAGGGAACCGGAGGAGGGTCCGCCGTGCCCCTCCGTGAGGGTCTCCAAGACCCGCAGGACCTCCGCTGTATCTCCGTCCTGACGGGCGGCAGGCGGAGGGGAACCGGGCGCTATGGTTTGACGCTCTTGTGTGGTCTGGTGTTGGGTGTGGTGCTCCCGGCGCTCCAGATGGGCGGTCTCCTGGTGCTCGGTATACACGACCGTCCGGCTCTCCTCCTCCGAGGGAGCGGGCTGGGCCAAAATTCGCGGAACAGTGGGGGGCTCGCCGCCGGAGGAAGACTGGGCAGGCGCTCTAGAGGGCTCCGGTCCGGCTTCCCGCCGGGTCTGGACGGTGTGCAGCGCGGACAACAGCCGCTCCCGCTCCCGGCGGATGAGCTGGGCGGCCGTCTGGCTGGCCGTGGGGGAAGGGGCGGTCTGATCGGTTTCCTCTGGAGGGGCCGTATCCCCTTTTCGGTGAATCTGAGGGACTGCGGCGGGAGCGGAGGGCGCCTTTTGGGGCGCTGGAGTGGAGGGGAGCCCTTGGAGTACTCCGCCAGAGGGGGCATCCCGTTCGATCTGGGTTTCGGTGTGCTGTTCGGTGCGGAGGATCTGGCTGGTCCCTGGCTTCTCCTGGCCCGGCGTCTCTTGGATGCTGGACTGGGACAGAAACTCTATGGTAGATGGGGTCTGCTCCAGCAGGACCAGATCCCGCTGCAAGCCCGCCAGCTCCCGGAGGGAGTTCAGGGTCTCCTGTCTGGTCTGCTCCAGTTTAACCTGGGACAGGGAGCGCTCCACCAGGCCGGGAATAGGCGCCGCCTGAGGCGGGCGCTTTGTATCCGAGGGGGAAGCACCGGTAGATTGACGGATGAGCAGCTGTTGGGTTTGCTCTGTGATGGTATGGATGGAGGCTTCGGTCTCCACCGGGGGAGAAACCGAGGGAGGCTCTTTAGGGAGAAAGGGCTCCTGTTCCTGTGTATACCGGTGCTCCAGCGTAAGGACGGAGGGCGGGGGCTCTGTTGGCAGACGGGGCGGGCCTGGCAGGGGAGCTGCCGGTCCGCCGGTGAGGAGCTGCCGGGTAAGCGCGGCGATCTCCTGGGCGGTGGGGCCTGGCTCCTGGGGAGAGTCGGAGGAGGGGGGCTGTACCTGGTCTGCGGCTTCCTCCTCCGGAGGAACGCCATAGGTCAGCGTCAACGGTGGGGGCGGGGACGTCTCCCCGGCGGAAAAGGAGGGAGACGCCGTGGGAGGGATGGACAGCGCAGTTCTGGTCTGCTGGAAGTGCTGGAGCAGCGCGGCCTCCTCCTGATAGAGGGCGAGCAGCAGGCTGTGATAATCGGTGCTGCTCTGCGTCCGGGTCACAGGCTCCCCATGATAGATCGTAAAACGGGAGATGGTATTCTCCACGGATTGGCGCAGTCCCTCCTCCAGGGTCAGCCAGAAGGAGGAGACGGCAGGGCGTTCCAGCAGTTGAACCAGGGCGTGGTCCACTGAGGAGAGCAGGGCGGCCTCTGCCGCTTGGGAGAGGACCTGCTCCTCGGTGGCGGGGGGCGGAAGGAGATCCCCCAGCTCGTAGCGGTTGACATGCTGATAGAGCGTGAGGGGGGTGTTGTGTACCGTCTGCTGACGCAGGTCGCTGAGGGAGAGCTGGCGGCTGACCCGGAGCTGTTCTGACAGCTGGAGGGAGGCGCTCAGGGCACGGGGGGAGAGGGCGGTCAGATTGCGCTGGTAGGCGTTGAGAGTGTTGTAGATCTCGCGGGTCCCCAGCCGCTGATAGAGAGTGTGGTGCAGGTAATACCGGGCAGCAGGCCGGGACTCCGGCACTGTCTCACCGGTCTGCTCCTGGGTCCCGGCCGGTGCTGGTTCGGCCAGCGCCTGCTGCTGGAGCTGGCTGCGCTCCCGGCGGTAGAGTGCCAGGAGAGTCTGGATGCTCTGGTGCTCCTCTCTGAGCTGATGAACCTGAGTCATAAACTGCTGGATATCGGTGATCCCCAACTTGTGGAGGACCGAGGTGATATAGACCTGGTCCTGATAGGTGAAGCTGGGCTGATCCGCCACCAGAATCCGATTGACCACCTGGTTGAGGACCTCTAAGGTGAGGGAACTGTTTTCCTCCACCTGATTTTGGGTGATGAGGGTGGTCATACCGCCGGACAGCTCCGGGAGCTCCGGAGGTGTGGTGAGGAGGAAGAGCAGCTCTTTCGGGGAGATATGGGCGGTGAGCAGGCTGTAGTTTCCGGCGAGTTTTTCATGAAAGGCGTCGGACACCGTCAAAAAAGGTTGGCAGCTATTCAATTGTATTGGCTGCTTTAACGTCAGCAAGGGGGATGACCTCCTTCAACGGCTGTAGAGCCGGATTACAGCCTCTGATTCCTCCCGTTCGCCTGGGGCGATCACGTCTCTGGGCGGACGGGAGCGGCCTTGGGCAGTGCTTCGGCCTTCTCCAGCTTGCTGTCAAAGAAGCTGGCGATCCGCTGGACGGTTCCGGCCTCCGAGATGGCCTTGTGGGCGGCCGCCTTGACCTGGACGGCGACCGGCTGGGCCTCGGTTAGGGTAGCGGCCAGCCTGAGGTTGGACTGGCTCTCCTGGGCGGTGAGGAGGGCGGCTTGGGCCTGCTCCTGGGCGGTCTTGGCCTGCTGGATGCGGTCTGGCGCCACGGAGACCGCCTTTTCCAGCTCCTTAGCCAGGGGCGGGGCAGTGTCGGCCAGCTGGCGCAACTGGGCGGCCTGTTGATCCAGCCGGGCGGCCTCCTGATCGCTCAGGTCGGCCTTTCCCTGGGCGGCAGTACAGGCCGCCAGGGCGGAAGCGGCTGTCTCCTGCGGGCCTTTGGCCGCGCCCGCCTTCCGCTCTGCATTTCCTTTGGCTTTGGATACGGCGGTACGCAGACCGGGGAGCAGGCTCCTGGCCTGAGCGGCTTCGCTTTTGGCTAGGCTGGCCGTTTCAATGGCGGTATCCAGGTCTTGGGCGGCCTGGGCGGCCGCTTCCTGCGCTGTCTGGGCCTCCGTCTTGCGCTGATTGGCCAGCCGGGCGCCCGCCTCAGCCTCCTGACGGGCTGTGCCTGCCTTTTGCATGGCTAACCGACTGCGATCCGCTGTCTTTCCGGCCAGGCGCTCGGCCCGTTGGGCCGACTCCGCCTGGATTCGGCGGGCCCGCTGAGCGTCCCGGAGCTCCGCCTGAGCCTTGGCCAGAGCGCGATCCGCCGCCAGGGAAGGGGCCAGAGCGGCCGCCACGGCAGCAGTCTCAGCGGCGCTAGCCAGATCGGTCTGGAGGGAGGACAGGGCATCGCTGGTCTCGGCCAGGTTGGCTTCACAGATGTTCACCCGCTGCTGGGCATCCTCTGCCGCCCGCTGGGCATTGGTCAGGGCCCGCTCCGCCTCTCTGGCGCGGTGCTGTGCCTGATCAAGCTCATGCTTCCTCTGGTCCAGGACGGCCTGGGCAGCCTGGATCTCCCTGTGTGCCTGGGAGACGGCGGCAGTCTCAGGAGCCTGATCCAAGGCGGCTTGAGCAGCGTTCAGGGCTTGATTGGCCTGAGAGAGTGCGTGCTCTGTGGCCTCCACCTGGCGTTGGGCAGCCTCCACAGCGGGGCCGTCAGCCTGTGCCAGGGCCTGATTGGCCCGATCCAAGTCAGCCTGGGCCTCTTGAGCCTGAGATTGGGCCTCCTGGACTGCCAGTGCGGCAGGGGCAGCCGTGAGACGGTTCTGAGCGTCCTCCAGGGTCTGCTGGGCGCGGGTGAGTGCATCCTGGGCATCCTCCGCCAGAGCTTGAGCGTCCTCCAGCGTCTCATTCGCTTGAGCGGCTGCGCTGCTGCGGTCCTCAACGTTCTGCTGGGCAGATTCCAGCGCCCGTTCGGCCTGATCGCAGGCGTCTGCCGCCGCCTTGGCCCGGTTCTGCGCCCCCTCTAAGCTGTGGGTGCCTGGCACATTGGCAGCCTGGGCCTGGGCGGTATTTAAATCCTCTGCGGCTTTGGCCGCGTTGGTCCTTGCGTTCTCATAGGCTGTCTGGAGGGGTGCGAGATCGGCCTCGGCCTTGGAGAGGAGCCGCCTGCTCTCCTCCAGAGTCTCCTGGGCGGCTTGGGCGGCTAACTCTGCCCGTTCCGCTTCCCTCTCCTTGCGATCCGCCGTCTGGCTCAGACTGGCCAGCTGCCGCTCGGCCAAAACGACGGCGGCCGCCGCTGCCACCTCGCCGGCCCGCGCTTCGGTGTGCCGCTTCCGGGCGTCATCCTGCGCCCCGGCGGCATCAATGGCCTGCCGGTCCAGGGCATCGGCGCGGTTTTGGGCCGCGTCAAGCTGGTCCTGGGCGTTGGAGAGTGTCTCGTTGGCCTGGGCCAGCTCGGAGAGCACCCCGGCGGCCTTGGCTCTGGCCTCGGAGAGGGCGGCCTCGGCGTCTCTGGCCGCCGTCCGGTCCTGCTGGGCGGTCTCCCGCGCCTTTTCCGCGGCCTGGTAGGCTTCGGAGAGGTCCTTTTCTGCCGCATCGGCCACTTCCTTGGCGTTGGAAGCGGCAGTGCGGAGCGCGCGCTCCTGCTCTGAGAACTTGCTGTTCCGTTCTTGGGCGGCGCGCACGGCGTCTTGGGCCTTTTTGAGGAGCTCCTCCACCTCTTTTTTCAGCCGGTCCAGCACGGAGGAGGTGTCCCGCGTCCCGGTGACCTGGTGGGGTGGGGTATCCGGCTCCAGATTGGCGGGGGTCCAGGGGGTGTCAATTTTCAGAAACTCCCGGTAGCTCAGGGTTGTGGTCTCCACCAGCAGGGAGGAGCGGTCGCCCTCCAGCTCCCCAAAGGTCTTTTTCATCACGGTACAGCCGGTGAAGACGTAGGTGCGGGACACAGTGGCGGGGAGGACGTCCTGGTTGGAGGACATGGGATAGCGGCTGACAAATAGAAAGACGGGCAGAGCCAGATCAACCCCCAGTGGCAGGGGATCCACATAGTCCACCCCCACATAGCGTTCAACCTCCAGGGTGAAGGGCTTGGAGATGGGCTTACGGAGCATATGGACATAGTCGTTCAGGCCGCCCTCCTGGATCAGGTCATATTCCAGCTCCCGGCTGAAGGCATGGATGCTCTTACAGGGCAGGTCGTAGAGCAGCTCCACCCGCAGGATAAAATTATAGCCCACCAGGGGGGCTTTGCCTTGATTCATGACCAGTGAGTTATCCGTGGTGATATTTGCCATGAAATCCCGCCTTTCGTGCTTGGGGGTCTTGGGGGCGCAGAGACGGGGTTACTTCCGTCCCAGCTCCAGGATACTCTTTTCCTTCTTTTTCTCCGAGGGATTCAGACTGCTGTTGATGGCAGAGATCTCTTCACACCACCGACGCCTGGTATTGTGGTCCAGGGCGGACACCTCCTCCTGGCTCCAGTGGAAGTAGTAGGAGATGAAGCTCATCTCCCGGTAGAGCTCCCGCTCCGGATACAGTGTTATCCCTCTCGCGTAAAATTTATGGGGACCTCAAAGATCTTTCCGCAGTCGGGACAGACCGCCGTCATGGTGGGGGGCTCCACATTGTTGATGCGCTGGTACATATCCTGCAAAAAGGCCAGGTCGGCGGTGAAAAAGCGCTCTACAATGTTGGGGACGATGGTCTCCATCCCCTCCAGCTCGGTGATGACCTTGGCCAGAATGACCACGGTGAGATAGGAGGGATTGGCCAAAACCCGCGGGTCCCTGGTGGCGGCGATCTCGTCCCCGGCGGTGGCCAGGCGCATCTTGCCCCGCTTGTGGACCTCGCCGACCGAGTCTACATAGCCCTTGGGCAGCTCGAAATCATAAACAGTCGTCATCGTATACTCCATTCTGCCGCCCTACCGGCGGCATAAATTCGGGGGAACGCACCCCCGTGGGCGGCGGTTCTTCCCCGCCCTGTTCAGGGGTGGGGACCGCCAGGGCGGATACACAGGACAGGGGCAGGCCGCCGCTCTGGAAAAACCAGCGGTCTGCCCCCGCCCTGGGGCGGGAGAACCATTTTCTCACCAAAGGGGAGAAAATGGGGATTAGTTGGGGATGGTGAGCTCCTCATAGGCGATCTCCACCGTCTCCATGGCCACCTCACTGGTAGAGGCGTTCAGGTCTGGGCCGGTGTACTTGGTCACCCAAGCGTTGCTCAGAACCCAGGTCAGGGTACCCTCCACACCGGTGACGAGCTGCTCCGGCGCGCCCATATTGATGTCAATCATCTCAATGGTAACGGTGCGGCGCGGGGTCTCTTTCCGGCGCTCGCTGACGCAGGCCGTGACCCAGTTTTTAAAGTCCTGGTCTCTGGTGTAGCCCATTTTCAGGGTGATATTGCCGTGCTTGACCAGACCCTGGATTTTGACGGGGGCCAGGGAGTGGGAGTTGCCTTGCCGGAATTCAATGACATCTACGGTGGCATCCACCCCTGTTACCTCGCTGAAGGCGGCCACGCCGCTGACCTCGTCCACCGAGACGAGGAAATTCATTTTTGTTAGGGGATAGTACAGGCCGGAAGAATTTTGGGTAGCCATACGGTATTACTCCTTTTCTTCGAGTTTAAAATGACCTCTGCTCCCCTCCCGCATAGGGGAGGGGAACAGCAATACTGTGCTCCTTGCGCCGCCCTCCCCCGGCAGGGGGAGGAGAGAAACTCTGTTACTCCGCGGCCCCGCCGCTGGACTCGGAGGTGAACTGGGTGATACGGAAGATGACGAACTCGGCGGGGCGGCTGGGGGCGATGCCGATCTCGCAGATGAGGCGGCCGTTGAGGATATCGTCCTGACTCATGGTGTTGGGGCCGATGTCCACATAGTAGGCCTCCGACGGGGTCTCGCCGGAGAGCATACCCGCCCGGAACATGTTCTCCAGGAAGGAGGAGATGGTCATCTGCACCCGCGCCCACAGGGAGGAGTTGTTGGGCTCGAAGACCACCCAGTTGGTGGCGTTCTTGATGGACTGCTCCACATAGATAAACAGGCGGCGCACGTTGACATACTTGAAGGCGGGGTTAGAGCTGGCAGTGCGGGCGCCCCAGACCCGGATGCCCTGGCCGGGCAGGGCGCGGATCAGGTTGACTCCGGCGGGATTGAGGATATCCTGCTCGCCAGTGGTGTAGTTAACACTCAGGCCGGTGCAGGCGATCGCCTCATTGGCGGGTGCCTTGTGGACGCCGCGGGCGACATCGGTGCGGGAGTAGACACCGGCCACCGCGCCGGAGGGCGGAACCAGACCGGGCTTTTTGGTCACAGGATCGAAGACTTGGAGCCAAGGGTGGTACACAGCGGCGTAGGTGGAGTCGAAGATGGCGCGGTACTCCATAATATCGGTGGTCTTCACCAGGTCCTTGGGGACGTCGATGATGGCAAAGCGGCTCTTTTCATTCTCGCAGTGGGCCACCAGGGAGACCAGGACCTCCGGGATGGTCACGCCGGGGACCGCGATGATGCTGGCCACCGTGTTCTCCTGGAAGGCGGCGATGCCGGTGCGCTTGCCTGGACCGCCGTCCTGGCCGATGAAGGTCCCGGCGTTGACCGCGTCTACCGTGCCGTCGCTGCCCCCGGTGAGGGGCAGGGTGCCGGAGAGCTTGCCCTCGCCGAAAAGGGCGGAGACGGGATTCACCAGGTCAGGGATATCCTCCAGAGTGTCAATCTCCACGATCTTGCTGGAGGCCAGCTGCTCGGCCAGGTAATTGGGGGAGGTGGGATTCAGGTTGCAGCCGGAGAAGCTCTCTACATCGCCGTCACAGCGGACTAGGACGTCCATCTCCACCGAGTAGAGGACCGACTTGGGGACCAGAGCGTTATCCACCGGATCGCCCTCGAAGGGGCGCTCAAAGGTGATCGTATTTTCAAAGACGGCGGAGATGCGGTTGAGCTCCCCGCCAAACTCTACGAGATCACCCTCGCCAAATCCCTCGGCGTTCTTGGCGACGTAGACCGTGCCGCCCTCCTGGCGGATGAGCTGGAGCTTGCGTTTGTTGGCGGTGGTAAAGCTGACCAGAATCCGGTTGCCCCACTTGCCCTCATTGGCCGCCCGCAGGGTCAGGCCGCCCACCTGTCCGGCGGCCACGGCGGCGTTATCCGGGATGACCCGGCTGATGTAGCAGCGGGTGCCGCCGTTCTGGAAGAACTGCTCCACGCTGTAGGGGAGGAAGCGATAGCCGCCGTGGGAGTACTCGCTGAGATAGCCGCCAAATTGACGCTGGAAGTCGGCAAAATTAGTGCACAGGACAGGGGCGCCGATGGTGGGCCCTTTTACTGTCATGCCTACAAAGCCGGCGGTGCTGGTGCCGACCCCCTCAATGGCACGGGGGGAGGAGTCAAATTCTTCGACATACACGCCAGGAGAGAGATATTCAGCCATAGTTTCTTTGGGAACCGCCGGGGCGGTTCCTGCCTCCTTTCAAATTCCTTATCGGAAATGGGATACTGGGTTTTCTTGGGCGGTGTGTGCGGTCACGGCCTGCAAAACACGGCCTGCGTCAGTAGAGCACGCCGCCCTGACCGGGGGCGAGGATGCGGATGGTGCCTCCGTAGGCGCAGACCAAGGTCGCGTCATTGGTGAGGCTGGGCTGCCCCGCAATCATGGGGGCGGGACCGCAGATCCATACGCCCACCGGGGAGGGGACACAGGGCATGGGGGTCAAAACACCCAGCGCCGCTGCGGTGGCGGAGGCCACCGTGGGATTGGCCATGGAAGTGCACATGCCGCAGGGACCCACGTTGGCGATGGGGGCGGTATCATTGATGGTGGCAGCCGGCGCACCTGCCAGCGTGACCTTGAGCTGAGAGGTGACATTGAGCGTACCGGGCGCCAGACCCATGGTACACTGAATGGTTGCGCCGCCCACCACAGGCAGGCCCATATGCGATCCCTCCTTTGACTGGTTGGCTCTCCCTGCCCCGAAGGGGACAGGGCTACGGAACGGGGCTGTAGGTCCCGCCCTGAAATAGGGCGGGGACCGCTTGTGTAGGTTGGAAACGAAGGTCAGGGAAGGGTGACAGTCTCCGGCCTTCGGAAGTCCACGGTTTTAAACTGGGGCGGACCGCCTGCCTCCCAGCGCACCATCCACTGGGCACTGGTGCCGCTGTCCCGGACCCGAAGACAGTAGGTGTCCTCCGGTCCGGCCCGCCCAAAGACGAGGGGACAGACAGGGAAATAGGTTCCAAACTCCCCCTCCAGAGGGTGATCCAGCTTGAACTCATGATCGGAGATCCGCTTGACGATGGAAAAGGGCTCGTAGGTCCCTGCATCTGGGTTGACCAGTGCATAGTGAACCCGATCCAGCTCCAGCCGGTGGGGGTTAAACAGAGTCAAAATCCGCTTGCGGGGCTCAAACTCCCGGATGAGACAGGCGCTCTCTCCCGCCCGGACGGCGGTGAGGCTGGTGATGCCGGGACAGCGGCCCGACAGGGTGAGGCAGGGGACGGGGGCACGGTAGCCCGGGCCGGGGATGAGATGGAGATCCAGAGCGGGCAGGCCCCTGTCCAGACGCTCATAGCACACGGCGCTTGTGTGGAGCTCGTAGCCCGGCGCCTGCACGGTGAGGGTGAAATCGGTGCGTCCGGTGTCGATGAGGATCAGGTGTCCCCCTTTTTCCATATGCCGGACCCGCTTTCCGTCCCGGAAGAGGGCCACATCGGCCCCAGTCACCAGCATACCGCTGGTGGTATCCAGCAGACGTACCGCCAGATCCAGCGTGTGGCGCAGCTGAGTTGGCACCGGCTATCCCTCCTCCCGGCGCTCCCCCGTGAGGGAGAGATTGAACTGGGCGTCCGTGACCCGCGGGGATTCTACTACCACTTCGCTGGACAGGAAGACCGGAGAGGCCTTGTAAAACAGGCTGACCTGGTAGGGCTTGTTGATGGCGGACCAGACCCGGACCTTATCCTCCAGGGAGAGCTTGGCGGGGGAGAAAATAATCGGGGGCTCGTCGGCCTCCAGCCAAGTCTGGAGCCGGTGGGGGTCTACTGAGTTGCCGTCGTTGACAATCTGGGCGGCCCGGCCGATGATCTTCTGCACATCTCCCCCCTTCAGACCCATCTGAGAGGAGCCGTTAAGAAAGAGCATATAGTACAGGCTGTAAGGCCTGGGGGGACGCCGCAGCCGGGTTCTGCCGGTCCCGGCCAGGGAAGGCAGGGAGATCTCCCCCTCCTCCCGGATGTCATAGAGGTAAAGCCCAAGAATGTAGTCTACATCCTGCTCCGCCGGAGAGGAGACCTCAATGTTGTTGGGAGAGGGGATGGGTTCTGGACACATTTTACTGCGCAGCAGCTGGACCATGTAGTTGGACACATCAGAGATAATCGGATAATCTGCCACTGGAACGCCTCCTGTCCGTATTTGATAGCCTGCGAACATCCATTTGTTATCCGGCTAGGAAGACCCCAAAGAGAGCGGTGGCCTCCTCCAGCATGGCGCTGTCACACAGTACGGCATAATTGGTGCCTGCGAGATAGACTGCCTCTGCGCCAAATTCCTGCCGGGTGTAGTCCTCAAAGATGTGGATCATCCCGCCCTGGAATTTGGCCGCCTGTGTCATCCGGTCGGTTTTGGAGGTGTCCCGGCTGCGCCGGACGCCATCGAAATAAGCGGTAAAGCCGTAGTAAATCCCTCCCTGGGCCAGGGTTCCCAGACTGAGAGTCCGGTTCCAGACATAGCGCATCCCGGTATAGGCGCTGAGTGCAGAGAGGGGGAGGTATTCCCGCCCGGCATCGTTGACCCGCAGGAAGACGAGGGGATTGCCCAGCCCCTGCTGCTGGAGGCTGACAGAGGAGAGCAGGGAGAGTGCGTCTTGATTGCCGGTCTCGTCATAGTAGAGCTGGAGAGCCACCAAGGTAATGGCGGGATTGACAGTCTCCTCGGCCAGAGCGCCCTTTCCGCCTAGGCCGCTTTCGCCGCCGGTGTTCTCGCCGGTTCCACCGGACCCTGCGCCCACTCCCGCGCCTGTTTCCGCTCCGGTGGGGGTCAGGGGGGAGGTCTCCCCGGCGAAGTAATCCTCGGCCAACTCCAGCAGATCGGTCGCGTTCTTTTCGGTACGCATGGCCGCGGTGTAGGCGTCGGCGTTGTTGAGGATGGCCTCTTCAATGGTGTTTATGGCGTCGTCAAGGCTGTCGTTTCCATTGAGATCCTTTTCCCTGGCCATCGCCTGGTGCAGCTCCTGGAGGGCCGGAAAGACAAGCCCGTAATCCAGGCTGAGGAGATCGCTCAGAGCGTCCACCCCCTCATTGACAGCATCGGTGTCCCCGTCTTGAATGGCGGTCAGGGTATCCCGCTTGAGCTGGGCCACCTGAGCGCCCAGCGTACCGTCCCCAGCGGCGGCTTCCACCTGGGCAATCTCCGCTTTGAGGGCCCCGATCTGTTCTTGGAGCTGGGCTGTTGTCTGGCTGGGACCCGTCTGGGCATCCCGGCGCTGCTCCTCCAGTCCGCTGAGGGTTTCGTTGAGGGCGGAGAGCTGGTCTACCAGCGCCGCGCCCTCCTCGCTTTTGCTGGCGGCGGCTTCCGCCCGGTCCACTTCGGATTGAAGGTGCTCCATCTGCTGCTGGAGCTGGGCCGCCGCCTCGCTGTTGCCGCTGCTCTGGGCATTTGCGAGCTGTCCTGCCAGATCGTTGAGCTGTTCGTTCAGCGCCTGGAGCTGGGAGAGCTGCTCCCCCAGCGTACCGTCTCCAGCGGCCAACACTTGGTCAATCTCAGATTGAACGGTTTCAATCTCCTGCTGAAGCTGGGCCGTTGTCTGGTCGGAGCCGCTGTCCTGGGCGGCTGCGAGCTGATTCTCCAGCTCGTTAAGCTGTTGGTTGAGCGCGGAGAGCTGGCTGTTTGTCTCGTTTGAGAGGGCTTGAATCTTTTCGTCTACAGCTGATATCTGATCCTCATACGCCTTGGCGCCTGCCAGGTCGTTGTGGTCGAGGCAGCTCATCATCTCAGCCTGGAGGTCCTCTTTCTCTGCCAGAAGGGCGTCCAGCTCGTTCCCTCCGGCGGCCAGCTCCAGAGATCGCTGAAGCTGGGTGAGGAACTCCACATGGGCGTCCACCGTGGTGGAGGACTGGGCCTCAAAGGGGTCAGAGGGCAAGATTGTATACCAGCCCTGGGTGATGTTGAGCCGTTCGGTGATATAATCTGAGGCGTCCTGGGTGCTCTGCCGCTGGGTTTTGGCCTCGATGAAAAACTCCAGCTCGTTGCGGTAGGAGTTGAGCAGGCTGGTGTTGTCCCGGATGATGCTCTGCAGCAGGGCGTTGGCGGACTGTTGAGCCACGGCTGCGGTGTAGGCAGGGGTCTGCCCCTGGCGCAGGCCACCGGTATAGACGTTGGCCGCCTGGGGGATGAGAGGGTCGTCCAGCAGGGCCAGCTCGGCAGCTTTGTCCTGGATGATCCCGTTGACAATGTTGTTTAATGTGACCAGCTGGGCCACATCGGTGTCACAGGCGGCGTGGTTGCGGGCGTTGGCGTCGGTGATGAGCTGCTGGGAGAAGGTGTAGCGCACCGAGGTAATCACTGTTGTGCCTGGATCTAACATCTTGCCCTCATATTCGATTTTCGAGGCGCGGACGTTGTTCAGGCTGTCGCTGACTGCCGACTGGAGGTTGGTGTCCGGCATGGTCCCCTCATCGGCGGTGTTGCCCTCCTCGTCCTGGGTATCCGCCACGGTGGACAGCTCCTCCAGATAGGTGGCCAGGGCCTCCTCCACGATGGTAAACACGGCCACCCGGCGGCTGGCATCCACAGCGTCCATGACCTCCTGGACCGCATTCTTTTCTACTGTGCCCCCGTCGTTCTCATTGAGGACATTATAGTACACTTGGAGGGCGGCCAGCTGGCCGTCGTAGGAGATGGTAGTGTCGTTGATGACCGAGGTGGCGAAGAAGGCGGCGGCCCGCTCAATCTTGGCCTTTCCAGCTTTGCTGTCCGCCTGGGTCTCCCGGAGGAGATCGTATTGGGTTTTCAGGGGAAACAGCTCCTCCATGGACTCCAGGTCGTAGGGGCTGTAGATATCTCGGATATCCACCGGCAGATTGGTACGCAGGTCGTAGGTAACGCCGTCATCCCTGGTGTGGTGGGTAAAGAACAGGGCGGCGATTACGCTGTCCTCCACCGGAGTCCCGGCGGTGGTGATGTCCGCCAGGGTGGTGGCGGATGAGATATCAAACCAGGTCCCGTCGGCCAGCTCAGATTTATAGTAGGTGCTGGTCTGCCCCGACTCCTCCGCCGACCGCTCGGCCACGGCGTAGACGCTGTCATTGAGGGTGGACAGATGGATTAGGTGGGTTCCCACCGCCAGGGTGGCGGACGGGATCTCTTTCGGGTCCACATGGACCGCGGTCTCCTCGTTCCACACCGCCCCGCCGATGAGCAGGGAGGAGGCGATCACAGCGGCGGCCAGGAAAAGCGCGATAACGGCTCGGATCAGGCTCTTTTTTTGTTTCATCCCATGGCCTCCTCTCTTATCCGGCTGGAACGGCAAATAAGGTCTGTGTAGTGGTGTCAAAGCGGGCGGTTTGGATCAGGGTGCCATCCCGGTCGTAGAGCTCCAGCGTGACCTCCTCCAGACTGGCGGCCAGGAGGGTGAGATATTGGAAGGACTCCTCCACCGGCGTGGGGTCACTGGTAAAGACCTGGTTTGTGCCGTAGGAAATGGTAAAGGTACTGGCCCCCACATCCCGGTTGAGGTGCAGGGTCAGGGTGGTGGTGGACAGGCCGCCGATCGCTGCGGTGGAAATCTCATAGGTGCCGATGGGGGCCTGTGCTGTGGTCTCCACCGGGGCGGCGCCGAAGGAGAGGGTATCCCGCGGGACGGTGGCGTCAATCTCGCACTCCCCCACATAGTTCCCGCTGTCGTAGAAGCGGAGGGTCAGAAGGGCGTCTCCCCCATAGTCTAGAGTCAAGTGGGAGAGCTCCTGGGTGACGGGGGTACGCGCGCCGATCTGGATCTGATCGTTCCACACCTCAAAGTCGGTGACGGCGGGGTCGAACCCGTCTGGAATGCTCACCCCGATGTGGAAAGTCAGATCCTCCACCGTGGTGTAGATGTAGTAGTAGGGGTCATGGATAGGGTCCAGCCGGGAGAAGCTGTCGCCTCCCGTCCCCGTCTCGGCGCCCATGGAGACCCCCTTCATATAGTTGGTCACCGCGCCGCAGGTGAGCCGGTCGAAGTCGTAGAGCATCGTGTTATAGGAGGAGAGTGCGTCTAAGGCATCCAGCTGCATGGACTCGTAGTCCTCTCTGGCGGTCTTCAGTTCGGTATAGTCTGCCTTGCCCTGCTGGTTGAGGGCGGTCACCTTCTCCATGGTGGTTTTGGAGGCGGCCACCAGACCGGCCAGGTGTTCATAGGAGCTCCAGGCGTTGACTAACAGCTCGTACTGAGCGGCCACCTGCTTGCGCAGGTCCTTTTCGGCGGAATCCCGGTCCTTTTTTGCATTGGCGTACTCCATGCAGGCGGTGTAGATGGCGTAGATCTCGTCCTCAATGTAACGGGTACCGTCGATCTCCCCCTTAAACCACTCCATGGTAAACCGGAAGAAGAGGATCCGGATGGTAAAGCTCCAAGGGCGGTCCAGGGCCACCAGCATCTCTTTATACTTGAGCATAAAGGCGGAGTAGTCGATGTCCTGGCCGTTCTTGGCCATGTCGACAAAGGTCTGAATATAATTGAGCTTGGAGCCGTACTGATTACGCATCAGGCTCTCGTAGGAGTTGAGATTCATCAGGGCGGTGGAGGCGGTCATCTTGGCCGCATAAAAGTTCTGGTCGTGGTCCAGAGTGTGTTGGATGACCGAATCCAGCATACTGCGGGGGAGGGTCAGCTCCTTGAGGGGATTGCGGAATATATAGCCGCTGGTCACGTCCAGGCCGATGAGGTCGGAGAGGGTCTCCTTGGCCGTTTGGAAGCTGCGCTTCTGGCTGGCCAAATCGGTGGTCAGGTTGTCAATGGCGGCCTGCATGGTGTCCACGTCGTTCTGGGTGGCCTGGCCTGTCACCAGGCGGGCCTGATTGCGAGTTAGCTCTTCCTGAGCGTTGGCCAGTCGGGTCTCATTGAAGGTGATTTTCTCCTGGAGCAGGTAGACCTCAATATACGCCTTACTGGCGCTGTTTAAAGCGGCATAGCGCAGATCGTTGCGCTCGTGGTTAAGAGTATCGATCTCCGCCTGGAGGGTGAGGGGCTTGACATTCAACTCGTACTCGGTCACCATGTCCAGCTGCTGGGGGAACTTAAAGGACAGCAGGGGAGACCAGCGGAAGGAGCGCAGGTTCTTCACCTTGGCCTTGATGCCGTCCACCGCCTCCACATACTTCATCTGCTTGAGGATGATCTCGTTGGTCTTGCGGGAGATGGCCGGGCTGTTGGCGATGGCCATAGACTGGGCCTGGGCCAGCTGGAGCACCCGGCGGCTGGCGGCGCCCGCCCTGGGGGTGAGACTGGAGAGAAGGGCTGCCGTCAGAACCAGGCACAGCAGACGCTGGGTGTATTGTTTGGGTTTCATGCCAACCCCCTCCTTTCCGCCCTGCTTCCACAGGCTACGTTGTCAGCTCTACGGCATACATCAGGAAGCGGTCCTGACCGGCGCCGGTGGTATAAAAAGTGTAGAGCAGTCCGTCTTTGAGATAGGTATAGATATAGACCTCATAGCTTTTGTCGTACTGAGAGACTGTGTAGACCTGGTCAAAGGCGGCGCTGCTGGTAATGGAGACAGTACTTAGGGGACTGTCACTGCGCCGATCCAGCAGATTGATGGCCACTGCCTCGGGCAGGGTGACGGGGGAGACGCCGTAGTAATCGGGCTGGCCGAAGTAGGCCGAGAGCTGGTTGATCGTTGTGAGCTCGCCTCCATCCACCGGGAGTGCGTTGGACAGGACATAGATGCTGTTCACCGTCCAGTTCCCGTCCAGGGTGGAGCCCCCCCCGCTGGCCGAGTAGACCGCGCCGATCTCGTCCATAGAGGCCGCGTACTCTCCGCCGCCGGAATAGGTTGTGGTACGTCCGGTATACATCTGCGCCACATCGGCGGTGGATTTACCTAAAAATTGTCCGTAGACAATCTGATCGTTTTGAAAGGCGCCGGAAAAAATCGGAGTGGATGCGGCATTGTAGAGGGTGCCAGTGCCGTTGCGGAGCCCCGCCTCATAGGCGCCCACATATTCTGCGGTGCCGTTGGAGCGGAAGTAGCTCCCCTGGCCCTGAAAGAGATTGTTGACAAAGGTCCCGTTGTACTGGACCGCTCCCTCCGGGTAGTAGAGAGTGCCCTGACCGTTATACATGTCGTCATCAAAGGCGCCCTCGTAGACCTTTCCGCCCTCCTTGTTGTAAAGCGTTCCCTGGCCGGTACAGTGAGCCTTCTCCACCTCGCCCACATAGGCTACATGGCCGTCTCCCGCCAAAATACGCACTGTTCCGGCGTAAAATTTTAGGGGAATGGCGTTATAGCGGTAGGTCCGGATGGCGGCAGTTCCGCCGGTAAAAAACCCCTTGGGCAGAGTGGTATAGAGATAGAAGGTACATACAATACCCAGGACCACCACAATGGCGAAAGCCAGCCGTTTACTGACCAGCCACTGGAAGAAGGGGTAGTAGTCCTTCCGATGGCGGGGGCGGACATCGAAGAGGCGGTTAAAAAACTGCCGTATTTTGGTAAATACTTTCGCTCGCCAAAAAACCGGGCTGGTCCAGAGCCGCAGCTTGGTCCAAAGAGAGGTGAACCTTGCACGGATGGCAGAGAGAAGGGTACTGAATAATTTATTCAAATAAGTTCACCGCCCCCAAATATAAAGGTGAATCTTCCCCTGCTTGGGGAGCGCGGGCCGTTATGTTCCCGCAGAGCCGCTGAAAAGACGCAGGCAAGCTGTGTCCAGACAGCTTTTAAACAGGCTCTTAAACTTCATCGATACCAAAGAGCTGGCAGTCGGGCTGCTCTTTGGCGCCGGCATTAAAGAAGTGCTCACAGGCGAACAGATACCACCTGGCGATGCCGTCGCCGGGGCAGGCCCGCAGAAGGGTGGAAAACAGATTGCGGGCCAGGTAAAAGTCGCTGCGGTAAAAGAGCTGAATGGCCTCCTGTAAGCGGGCGTCGTAGCGTACCCGTAGGTTGCGTTCAATATCTGGATAGGCGTCCAGAACCTCGTAGAGTTTGTGGCTCTCGCCGTTGTCCGCGTTGACATACCCGATGTAGCGGACGGTATAGCCGGGGTCCAGGTCCTCTAAAAAGGAGCCGGTGAGAACAATACGGACCCCTGTCCCAGCAAACTGGGCGGCGTAAGTACCAAGAAATTCCATCTCCTGAGAGGAGAGGAAAGGGAAGACCTCCTCCTGGGTGCCCGCGATGCCATAGAGGAACGCGGTGCGGTGGAAGAGGAGGAAGAAATCGGGGGCAATCTGGGTAGCCGCCGGTTTTTGGATCTCCCCCAGCAGGTGGAGGCCGGAGGCCACCGCCGCAGACGCCTTTCCTGGGTAATAGACCTTAACAGCGCCAAGATCAAAGCCGGAGGAGAGGAGATACCCTCCATGGGCGGAGACGCTGCGGTTGGCCGCGCCAAAGCAGTCGTCCACGAAATCGACAAAGGGGCCGTCCTCCAGGGTGTTGCGGGCAGTATCACGGTTGCTGACCGAAAGAATCCCCACATTGCCGGTGATGGACCGCACATCCCCGAAGCCAACCTCCATGATGGAGGCCCGCTCCAGCAGGTCAGTCAGTCCCCGGGGGACAAACCGGCGGTAGGAGGCGATGGTGCTTTGAACCTCATACTCCCGGATAGACAATCCCATACACATCTCCTGCATGGCACGGGCCAGATCACCCATCTCATCCAGGCCGGTTTGAATGGCCCGAACTTTCATGTCGCCGTCCGAGATAGCCTCCATCTGCCGGGTCAGCTGGCCCAACGGCTTGGTAAACCGCCAAAGCAGCAGGGAGAGGAGCACACAGGCCGCCAGGAAAATGACCAGCCCGGACAGACCCAGGGTCTGTAAAGAGCGCAGGGATGCGGACATGATATCTCCGGCGTCCGACCGGAGGAGCAGGACCCCCACCTGCATACCGTTGGAGAAAAAGGGCTGGGCGGCCACCGCCGTCTGACGGCCCTGGAGGGTAAGGAGGGCAGAGGCCGTCTGGCCGTCTGCCGCCTGGTGGACCAGCTGGGCGACGGCGTCCGAACAGGCCCGATCGACCAGGACCCCAAAGGGGGCGCGGACTGAGACTGCCACAGTGAGTTCTCCCTCCCGGAGCGCATAGAGCTCGTTGCCTGCCCCTGCGGACAACAGGCCTGTGTAGCGCTCTTGAGTGTCTGATCCCCGGAAGACCCCCCAAAGGACGGAGGAGGGACTCAGGGTGGAGAGGGTGGAAGAGAGCTGATAAGCCGAATGGGTCGTCTCCTGGAGCCGATCGTTCAGCCGGGTCAGCGTGACCTGATACAGAAGGGTCCACGCCATGAGGCACAGAGCCAGCAGGATACAGCCGGTGCTGACCGCCGTGATTCGGACGGCCAGCCGTTTGGCGCGGGTACATAGGAGTATCACCAAAATGGCCAGCAAACTTAGAGCCAGCACCAGGGCAGTGGCCAGCAGGAGTAAGGGCGCCTTGCACAGCAAGCGGTTGGCAAAGGAGAGCTCCAGCTGTCTAGGCAGAGAGACTGCCGTCTCTTCTGCAGTATAGGTGCCGCCGCTGGCATTGATATGGACCAGATCGCCGGTGTCTAGGACTGCCCGAAGGCCGTTTTCCTCTGGGAGGTAGACCGCCGAGAGGGCACGGAACTGGCTGGTGGGTTCCTGAATCAGAACGGTACTCCCGTCAGCGGCGTTGCACACCATCACCCCGCCGCTGCCGTCACTGGCGACCCCAGTGATGTAGGCGGGCGCGGTCAAGCCGGTGGCCCGATAGCCGGTGAGAGTCATCGCCCCTTGGAGCACCGGGTTATTTTCCTCCAGCAGCATGGCCTCCAGCAGGACGGCCCCCTCCTCCCCTGGGGAGCTGCGCAGAAAATAGAGTCTGCTGCCGCTCCAGGCGAGCTGGGTAATCGCTCTGGTCCCCTGCTGGCTGGATTCCTGATAGAGAGAGATCAGCCGGCCCTCTGGGGAGATGCCATAGATTTGAGAAAAGAAGGGGCCGTTTTCCACCGCATAGACGGCGCCGTCCGGTCCGGAGGCGGTGCAGGAGAGCTGATTTAAATCGGGCAGGCCCCAATCAGTGGCCAGAACCACCGCCCATGCGGCAATCAGGAGGGCCGCGAGGACGGCTAGTATTTTTTTCACGCGGGATACCTCCTATTCTACCAAAGACTCGGTTCCAATGACCTCAAAGGCCCGCTCAAACAGCCGTAGTAGCGGGATATCGCCAAAGAAAAGCTGAGAGAAAAAGAAGATGAGCGCTAGGATTACCACAATTATGGAAAAGGTAAGCAAAATGTGGAACACGGTATCTCTGCTCCTAGCCCAAAATTCTTTGAGCCGTCCCTTAAGGCTCTGCCGCTGGGCAGGCATAGCGGTCACTTTAATATCCCGGTAGAGCTCCGGAAAACCGGAGTAAGCCCGTTTGGCGCACTTTTTGTGGATGAGCTCATAGCTCTTTAGGTGCTTGCGCCGTCTCCCCTCCTCCAACAGAACCAGCAGGCGCTGGGCACACAGAGCGGTGCAGTCGGCCTCGGTTTTCTCCGGGTCCAGCCGGGCCAGATCCAGGGTGGGGAGAAAATACACTGAGTTATCCTTCTCCAAATGAATACAGTCCTGGGCAAGAATCAGATGGAGAAGCGGGTAGGGCAAGGGGGAGGACATGCACTCGATCACCAGATTGATGCAGATGCGCTCTCGGATCAGCGGGGTGGTGGTCTGCCCGGCGGAAAAGGAGGCCAGCCGCCGCTCGTCCCGATAGGGGAAGACAAAGCCCAGCAGCTCGTTTTGGGTAAAGCGCAGGAAATAGGGGGCGCTGTCCGAGCTGCGCTGAGAGGACTCAAAGACTGCCAGCAGCTGTTTGATACAGCTCCGGTCCCAGATCAGCAGCAGCAAATAGCGCATACCGACCGGAGAATTGAGATCCCGGCAGATCAGCACATCGTTGACTGTGCCGTGAAAGACCGCCCCAATGGGCTCCAAAACCAGATTGCCTGCATGGTAGACCAAGCTGCTTCACCTTCTCTCCGCCAGGGCGTCCCCCGGACGGGTTCTATTCCCCTCTGAGAGAGGGATGCTGTTACGGTTCGTCCACATCCCGCTTTTTCACCACTGCATAGGCATAGGTGCTGATGAGCGGTGCGTCGGCGCAGGAGATGCGGATCTCGTAGACCCCCTCCTTGGCAGGGGCGGTGTAGATGCCGTCGGAGGTGATTTCGCCGGAGTCCCGCTCGGTCAGCTCGTAGGTCAGGGTGCAGGGCTCCATATTCTTGAATTTCACGTTGAAGTAGTGGCTCTCTCTGGCGGCCAGCACCACGGTGGGCTGGACAGCGGCGATGCTCTTCCCGCCCAGACGCTGGAGCTTGGTCTGCTCCTCTCCCACCGGTAGGCGGATGGCCACCCAGCGCAGGGCGATCAGGGTCTGAGCGGTGTCTCTGGTGAGCTGGACGGCCACCACAAAGCTGCCCCGGTCATTCATTACCTTGACTGCTGTATCGGCAAAAGAGATGGGGGGCTCCTCATCGGCAAAGAACTGGGGGTCGCCGTAGATCGTGTGCTTGGCCATAGCGCCCAACTTGGGGTCGTCGTCCAGATATTCAAAGCCCACCTGGACAAAGACGTTCCCCTTGCCCAGCCCGTGGAGGATCTCGTCCGAGCGGAAGAGCTGGCCCCGGCGGGCGCCGCTGCCCAAGGGGATCTCACACACGCCGCTGGCGTAGACCGGATCCTGATAGCGGGGGCCCTCTTCATGGCCGCCCTCGTCTGGCTGTGGCGCGGATCCGGGAAGGGACGGACGGCCTGGGGTGGTAAACCAGGCGCTGTAGGCCGCCCGCAGGTCGGCGGAGGCGGGCAGATGGACATAGCGCTTGACCCCCTGCTCACAGATCCGGTCGATGAGATAGGCGTTCTTGGTCTGCTGAAGGGTGAACGCGGCGAGGGGAATAAAGTCCCGTGTCCCGGCCAGCTCTCTGGTCTCCAGGCTGATGGACCCGATGGCCCGCGCAATCAGATCCGCCGGGGCGGTGTCCTCCACTACCAGCTTCATCATAAAATTCTCGCTCAAGGTCCGGTCGCTCTCCCCAACCCGAATATGGGTGCTCTCCGCGCCGGCGATGAGGACCGAGTCGGGGGCGAGCTGGCTCTGGGCGGTGAACCAGTATTCCATCTGAACTGGCGCGTCGGCCGGGATATGCAGCTCTTCTAATTTAATATGTAGCTCATGCTCGCCGTTCGGGCCGAGCAGCGCGGGGGTCTGGAGAACGGTATCCAGGGAGAACAGGGCCTCCACCTGGGAGCGGCGGGAAATAGTGAGCATCATACGCACCGGATGGCCACAGCTGGCCGTAGCGGGGAGGGAGAGCTCTACGGTAAAATCTCCGTCCATGTACAGCAGGGAGGTGGCCAAAAATTCCGATTCCGGCGTTGGCACCGGCGGCAGGAGTGCGGCGTCCTGGAGGAAGAGCTGATAGCCCTCCCGAATGCGGTTACACTCGTAGCCCTCTCCCAGCTCCTGACTGCGAACTGCGTAGACCGGATGGACATCCTTTTCCTGGTAGCGCAGGCAGAGGACCGCCTTGCCGCTCTCCAGGGATTCAAAGCCGTCAATCGCCGAGAGCTTTTTCATCACCGCGCTCTCCACCACAATTTCCCGGCCCAGTCCATCGATGCCCACACCGGACTCCACCATGATGGACATGTCGTCTAGGTTGTAAACACCCAGGCCACAGACCACTCCATCGCCGTACATCATCTTGTTCAGAAAATGGCGCTTCTGATTCATATAGACCTGCTCGGCTAAAAAGTCGGCGGAGGTCAGTAGCTTTCCCACATAATAGCGGTTTCGCTCGAAGGGCAGCAGTTGATTGTTTTCCAAAGCAAACACCCCATTTATTGTACGGCGCGGCGCCGATGTATTTCCAGGGCCCATTATACCATCCAAACGGTAGATTGTGTCTAAAGATTCTTTAAAAAGCGGATTTTCCGGGAAACAGCTTGTCCCAGAGGGGAGAAAGTCTAAAGATTTGCTAAAATGCAGATCGAGAAAAAACCGCATATTTCCCGTTTAGTATACAGGTATTTCGCCGAAAACGCAATCTCTCCCCCATTTTTTCTTTCCTTTTTGCTGGTTAACGCTGATTTTTCCCCTCCTTGACAGAAATAGCGGATGTAATTAAACTGGTTGATAACAAAGCCTGGCTCTTAAGACGCAGAAAAGTGCATAGGCTAAACCATAACTATAATATGGGAGGTATTGAACCATGAGACGCCGTATTTGTACAGGACTGCTGGTCCTGTGCCTGTTGGCAGGGTTGCTGTCCGCTGCTCAGGCCGCTGGCTCCGGTTTTTCCGATGTACCGGAGGACCACTGGGCCGCCGGTGATATCAGCCGGGCCAGTTCCTCGGCCTGGGTGGAGGGAATTGGCGGAGGTCTGTATGTCCCAGAGCGGACCCTGACTGCCGTAGAATTTTTAACCATGATGACAAACACCTTTTTCCAGGATGAGTTGGAGACGGTCCGGCCGTCCGGTTCTGCATGGTACGCCGCCTGCTGGGCGGTGGTCCAGCAGCAGGGACTCCTTGACGGGACGGCTGTCCAGGGCGAGGACGGCCTGTATCAGGAACTCAACCGCTATGATATGGCTCAGATCATCTTCAATGTCATCTCCGTCAAGGGTATCCCGGTATCCAGCGGGGTGGTGCATGGAATCCAGGACGAGAGCAGTATCCCGTCCTCTTACCAGGAGGCCGTATTTGCCGTCTACCAGCTGGGGATCCTGACGGGAAAAGAAGGGGACCGCTTCGCTGGGGAGGACACCATGACCCGTGCCGAGGCCACCGCAGTTCTGTGCCGGATGTATGACACAATGAAGCAGAACCAAAAACCGGAACCGGAGCAGACCCCAGAGCCCACGGAAACGCCGGAGCTGACTCCAGAACCGACCCAGGCCCTGGAGTCGACGCCAACCCCCAAGCCGACCAGGACCCCTGCCCCGGTTCACATCGATCCCCCGCCAAACCGCCGTCCAACCCCAGCGCCGCCCGCCCCGTCCATTGAACCGACTCCAAGTCCAGTCACGCCCTCTGAGGAACCGAGCCCAAGTCCAGTCACACCCTCTGAGGAACCGACTCCAAGTCCAGTCACACCCTCTGAGGAACCGACTCCAAGTCCAGTCACGCCCTCTGAGGAACCGAGCCCAAGTCCAGTCACGCCCTCTGAGGAACCGAGCCCAAGTCCAGTCACACCCTCTGAGGAACCGAGCCCAAGTCCAGTCACACCCTCTGAGGAACCGACTCCAAGTCCAGTCACGCCCTCTGAGGAACCGAGCCCAAGTCCGGTCACACCCTCTGAGGAACCGAGCCCAAGTCCAGTCATACCCTCTGAGGAACCGACTCCAACTCCAACCACAAGCTCCTCCGCCTCTCCTATAGCGTCAGTGTCTGGAGCAGACCCTATCAGTGCGGTGATTCGTTCGATAGACGTCATGAATATAGATTATGTGATGGCAACGATACATTTCCTTGCACAGCACTAGCTGATACAGCAACCCCAGCCTGTCGAAAAAAGCCTCGCAGAGTTCGCGCCAGCAGGCGCGAAAAAAGTCAAATTTATTTCGGCCCGCAAGTGTGTGTTCACTCCGCCAAAGGAGGATAGAGCGTGCGCACTGGCGGGCCGCAGCTTAACACGAAAAAGCGCTTGTCGCTTTTTCGATACGCTGGCCCCTCACCCATAAGGTGAGGGGTTCTACATATTATTGGATAAAGTTTCTCTTTCTTGACAGATATCGAAATCGGGTCTAAAATGATAAAAACATCGGTCCTACCCTAGTTATAACAGGGTATTGGCCTGTTGAGATCAACATTATGAGGAGGAGTTATCCATGAGACGTCGTATCTGCGCCAGCCTGCTGGTCCTGTGTCTGCTGACAGGGCAGCTGCCTGCCGCCCAGGCAGCTGGGTCCGCTTTTTCCGATGTTCCAGAGAACCACTGGGCTTACAGCTATATCGACCGAGCCAACAGCGCGTCCTGGGTCAAGGGGATTGGCGGAGGTATCTATGCCCCCGATCGAACCCTGACTGCGGTCGAGTTTTTAACGATGGTGACAAATGCCTTTTTCCGGCCGGAGCTGGAAACGGTTCAGCCCTCCAGCTCCAAATGGTATGCCGCCTGCTGGGCTGTTACTCAGGAGAAGAAGCTCCATAGGGGAACCTTTATCCAAGATGAAGCCGACCTGAGCCAGGAGATCAATCGTTATACCATGGCCCAGGTTATCATCAATGCCCTATATGCCAGCGGCGCTTCGATTCCCAGCGGCACAGTGTCGGGGATTTTGGATGTAAACAAGATCCCAGTCAACTTCCAGGCGGCCGTCTTCGCCGCCTATCAGCTGAACATTCTGACGGGTAAATCTGGAGGGGACTTTGCCGGGGAGGACACCTTGACCCGCGCCGAGGCTGCCGCGGTCCTGTGCCGCATGGCTGATGCCATGACCGGCGGGCAGGCCTCCCCCACGCCTGCCCCTACAGCTACCCCCACTCCAACCCCTACGGCAACACCAAAACCCACTACCTCATCAGAGGAACTGGCTGCAGAGGTGGTCCGGCTGGTGAATATTGAGCGGGCCAAGGAGGGCTTGGCACCCCTAGGTACTTATGACAGTTTGACTGCCGCCGCTCAGATCCGCGCCCCGGAGCTTATCACGCTATTCTCCCACGACCGCCCGGACGGCTCCAAATGCTATACTGCCATGACCCAGACCGGGGCCAGCAAGAACGCCTACACCATGGGGGAGAACATTGCAGCTGGAAACGCCACCGCTGCCGCCACGGTAGAGCAGTGGATGAACTCCCCCGGTCACCGGGCCAATATCTTAAATCCCAACTACACCCACATCGGTGTGGGCTACGCCAGCAGCAGCAGCGGATACCGCCACTACTGGGTGCAGATGTTTGTTGGGACCAAACAGGTCCCAGACACCCCCACGCCGACTCCTACAGCTACCCACACCCCCGCACCGACGCCCACTGTAACTCCGCGTTCCACGCCGACTCCTACAGCCACCCCCACCCCTGCACCGACGCCCACTGTTACCCCACGTCCCATACCGGCCCCCACAGCGACGCCAAAGCCTGCTGTCTCACCAGAGGAGCTGGCCGCTGAGGTGGTTCGGTTGGTGAATATCGAGCGGGCCAAGGAGGGCCTGGCCCCCCTCGGAACTTACGACAGCCTGACTGCCGCCGCTCAGATCCGCGCCCCCGAAATCGTCACCCTCTTCTCTCATGATCGCCCGAACGGCTCCAGCTGCTTTACTGCACTAGATGAGACAGGGGCTAAGAAGGGCGCCTATACCTGGGGAGAGAACATCGCCGCCGGACACGCAACTGCTGCCGCCACGGTAGAGCAGTGGATGAACTCCCCCGGTCACCGGGCCAATATCTTAGACCCCAACTATACCCATATCGGGGTTGGCTATGCCACCGGCGGGCAGTACCGTTACAATTGGGTACAGATGTTTATTGGGACCAAGCAGGTCCCCGATGGGCCTGCGCCCACTGTTACCCCTACCCCTGCGCCCACTCCAACCCCCACTGTAGCCCCTACACCAACGCCTACTCCCGTCCCTGTGCCGTCGAATTATGCCCAGACACAGGTGATCTCCGGTGTTACCTGCACCGAACTGCCTGACAATAACCGGACGAACTACTACCGGCAGGATTGGGGCGATGGGAAGTATCTTATATTGGAAGTATTGAACGGGAATACGCTTCGCTTCTCCGGATGTATCCCCAATCTGGCATCCCATTATAATTACGCGGTACTCCGGGCGATTGGTACCTCCAGCGAGACGCCTATCTCTGCAGGGGTTCCCTTTTCGGTGGAGGTGCCTGTAGACGTCTCGCGCCTGCATGCGCTCTATGGTGGAGACGTCAATCAGGCCAGTTCCCATGTTTCAGCTATACTCTGTCAGAACTATACTCCAGGTGACAGCGTACTGGCTGGGATTTCCTTCCAGGCCAGTTGCGACATCACACTGGCGCTGGATGGCGCCGGCGGATGTACCCTCCAGGTAACCTACCGTTGAGAAAAACCTCCCTGCCTTTTGAGGTGGGGAGGTTTTTCTCTCATTTGACATTGATTTCACCGATAAAATGGCGCAGTTCTGATTGGGATTTGTAATGTATTCTGGTAGAAACAGTATTGACTTTACCGGTAGGAACGATTATACTAAAAAAGCAAACTGAGCATTTCGAGTTTTGAAAGGAAGCAGATACAATTCTATTTTTGTCTTGAATGAAGAGACCGGGAGAGAACGCCAGAACGGCGGCACCGAAGGGGAAAATCTCTCAGGTACAAGGGACCGGTTTCAGACAGGACTCCGGAGAGCCGCCTGTGCGGCGCCGAAGAAGCAATCTCGTCCTGGCGGGGCGCCGGGCGCGGGAGAATCTTTCAGGTTTTTGACGGAGCGCACAGAAGAAATTCTGGGCGCTTTTTTGTTTTCTTCGGATCAGTGGGGAGTGTCCGTGCTTGTACACAGTATCTCAAATTTTTGAGGAGGAGAAACGAGATGGAAAAGAAGACGCCACTTTATACGAGACATGAGGAATTGGGCGGAAAGATTGTCCCTTTTGGCGGCTTCCTGCTGCCGGTTCAGTACCCCACAGGGGTTATCACGGAACACAAGGCGGTCCGGGAGCATGCCGGGATCTTTGATGTGTCCCACATGGGCGAGGCTATTTTAGAGGGACCGGATGCGCTGAAAAATCTGGAAAATCTCCTGTCCAACACCTACGCCAGCATGGCGGTGGGCGCCTGCCGCTACGGCGTGCTGATGAACGAACAGGGGGGCGCTGTGGACGACCTGATTGTCTACCGCCGGGGAGAGGATCGGTTCTACCTGGTCCTCAACGCGGCCAACAAGGACAAGGACGTGGCCTGGATCCAGGGCCACATCTCCGGCCAGGTGACCTTTAAGGATGTCTCCGACCAGGTAGCCCAGATCGCCTTGCAGGGTCCCGACTCCAAGGAGATCATCAACAAGGTCATGGCCCAGGAGGATCTGCCCACCAAGTATTATACCTTCACCGAGGGAGTGTCCGTCTCCGGCTGTCCCGCCATTGTCTCCCGCACCGGGTATACCGGCGAGTTTGGCTATGAGATCTATCTAGCCCCGGAACATGCCGTCACCGTCTGGAACGCCCTGCTGGATAATGGGGCTGTCCCCTGCGGCCTGGGCGCCCGCGATACCCTCCGTCTGGAGGCGGCCATGCCGCTCTATGGCCACGAGCTCACCGACGATATTGACCCCCTGACCGCCGGACTTCAGTTCGCCGTCAAGACGGAGAACCACGACTTTATCGGCAAGGAACCCATGCTGGCTAAGGGCTCCAACCCAGCTATGACCCGCGTGGGCCTCAAAGTAACAGGCCGCGGCGTAGTTCGGGAGCATGCCCCCCTCTTTGTGGACGGCAGGCAGGTCGGGGAGACCACCTCTGGCACTATGTGCCCCACTGTAAACATGTCCATCGCCATGGCCTATGTAGAGACCGCCCTCAGCGCGGTGGGGACCGCTATGGAGGCCGAGGTCCGGGGCCGCCGGATTCCAATGGAGATCATTCCGCTGCCTTTCTACAGCCGCACTAAAAAGGCGTAGTTAGATATTCCCTCAGACACCATTTTGTGTTATGATGTTACATCCTCTCCTGAGGGGGAGAACTCAAAACAAGTATAGGAGGCTGTTACAATGAACTATCCCAAAGAACTGCTCTACTCCGCATCCCACGAGTGGGTACAGAAGCTCGACGACACCACCGCCAAGATCGGCCTGACCGACTTTGCCCAGCACTCCCTGGGCGATCTGGTCTTTGTGAACCTGCCTGAGGTGGGGGACGACGTGGCCTGTGAGGAGACCTTCTGCGACGTGGAGAGTGTCAAAGCGGTTTCCGACGTGTACTGCCCTGTGACTGGCAAGGTGGCCGCCGTCAATGAGGAGCTGCTGGACGCCCCCCAGAAGATCAACGAGGATCCCTACGGCGCCTGGCTGGCCGAGATCTCTGATATCTCTGCCTTTGGCGAGCTGATGGACGCCGCCGCTTATGAGGCGTTCTGCGCGAAGGAAGAGGGTTAATCTAAACTGTCCGGCTTCCACCCCCTTCGGGGTGGAAGCCAGTTCTAAAAGAAAGGAACCTGCATCATGGGAAGCTATGTTCCCTCCACCGCCGGACAGCGGGCAGAAATGCTCCAGGCGGTGGGGATCAACACCATAGAAGATCTCTACGCGGCAGTCCCCCAGGAGATGCGCATTGACGCCCAGCCCGCCCAGGCCGGGATGTCAGAGCTGGAGGTCGCGGATACTCTGGGCCGCATGGCCGGGAAAAACCGTGTCTTCTCCAGCATTTTCCGGGGCGCCGGGGCCTACAACCACTACATCCCCTCCATTGTCCGGCGGATCACCAGCAAAGAGGAGTTTGTCACCGCCTACACCCCCTACCAGGCCGAGATCAGCCAGGGCATTTTGCAGTCCATCTTTGAGTACCAGAGCATGATCTGCGCTCTCACCGGAATGGACGTGTCCAACGCCTCGGTATACGACGGGGCCACCGCCGCCGCAGAGGCCGCCGCCATGTGCCGGGACCGGAAGCGCAGCCGGATTTTGATCTCTGCTGCCGCCCACCCCATGGTCCGCCAGACCATCCAGACCTACGCCTGGGGGGCCAACGCCGAGGTGGCCGAGATCCCGGTGAAGGACGGCAGGACCGACCTGGAGGCCCTGAAGGGGATGCTCCAGAACACCGACGCTGGAGTCTACCTCCAGCAGCCTAACTATTTCGGCGTCATTGAGGACGCCGCCGCCATCGCCCAGGCCGCCCATGACGCGGGGGCCAAGCTGATTCTGGGGATCAACCCCATGGCCGCAGCCCTCCTCCAGACCCCCAAGGAGGTTGGGGCGGACATCGCCGTGGGCGAGGGACAGCCCCTGGGGATGCCCCTGAGCTTCGGCGGCCCCTATCTGGGCTTTATGGCTACCTCCGGCGCTCTGGAGCGCAAGCTCCCAGGCCGCATCGTAGGCGAGACCACCGACGACCGGGGCAACCGCTGCTATGTCCTCACCCTCCAGGCCAGAGAACAGCATATCCGCCGGGAGAAGGCCTCCTCCAACATCTGCTCCAACCAGGCCCTGTGCGCCATGACCGCCGCGGTCTATCTCGCCGCTATGGGTCCGGAGGGGATGAAGCAGGCGGCCTCCCAGTGCTACAGCAAGGCCCACTACCTGGCAGACGCCCTGAGCCGGATCCCCGGCTTTGCCCTGACCAACAGCAGCCCCTTCTTCCACGAGTTTGTGATGACCACCCCCATCGACGCCGATCTCTTGCTGTCCAAGCTGGAGGAGGCCGGGATCCTGGGCGGTCTGCCGGTGGAGGGCGGCATCCTGTGGTGCGCCACCGAGCGCAACAGCAAGGCCGATATTGACCAGCTCATTGAAACGGTAAAGGAGGCTGTGGGCGCATGAAACTGATTTTTGAACGCAGCGTCGCCGGGCGCTCCTGCGCTCTGCTGCCAGAGTGCGATGTTCCCCAGGCCGCGTTGCCCCAGGAGCTGGCCCGGACACAGTCTCTGGACCTGCCCGAACTGTCCGAGATCGACCTGAGCCGCCACTACACTGAGCTGTGCAAGCAGGTCCATGGGGTAAACGACGGCTTTTATCCCCTGGGCTCCTGCACTATGAAATATAACCCCGCCGTCAATGAGGAGACGTGCAGCCTGCCCGGCTTCACCGGGATTCACCCCCTCCAGCCGGTCCATACCGCCCAGGGATGTATGGAGGTCCTGCATACTGCGGAGGACCTGCTCTGCCAGGTCACCGGGATGGACGTTATGACCTTCCAGCCCGCCGCTGGGGCCCACGGAGAGTATACCGGGGTCCTCCTGATTAAGGCTTATCACCAGTCCAGGGGGGATACCGCCAGGAACCAGATCATCGTTCCCGACTCAGCCCACGGCACCAACCCCGCCACGGCGGCTATGGCCGGCTTTAAAGTGGTCAATGTCCCCTCCGGCGCGGATGGCTGTGTGGATCTGGAGGCCCTGCGCAAGGCCGTGGGTCCCAACACCGCCGGACTCATGCTCACCAACCCCAACACCGTGGGCATCTTTGATAAAAACATCCTGGAGATCACCGACATCATCCACAAGGCCGGCGGTCTGAACTACTACGACGGGGCTAACCTCAACGCCATTATGGGGACTGTCCGCCCCGGCGATATGGGCTTTGATGTCATCCACCTGAATCTGCACAAGACCTTTGCAACCCCCCACGGCGGCGGCGGGCCGGGCGCAGGCGGCGTTGGCTGTAAGGAAATTTTGAAGCCCTTCCTGCCCCAGAACCATGTGATCAAGACAGAGAACGGCTTCACCTTCGAGAACGCTCCCCAGAGCATTGGCAGCATGAAGGCGTTTTACGGCAACTTCGGCGTGGTGGTTCGGGCGCTGACCTACCTGCTCAACCTGGGGATGGCGGGCCTGCGGGAGGCCTCTCAGATGGCGGTCCTCAACGCCAACTATATGCGGGTCAAGCTGGCCCCCCATTGCAAGATCGCCACAGACGGCATCTGTATGCATGAGTTTGTCATGAGTCTCAAGGATCTGCTCAAGGAGACCGGCGTCTCCGCTAAGGACGTGGCCAAGGCCATGTTGGACTACGGGATGCACCCCCCCACCATGTATTTCCCCCTGATTGTGGAGGAGGCCCTGATGATCGAGCCGACCGAGACCGAGTCCAAGGAGACCCTGGACGAGGCGTGCAACGCTATCATCGAGATCCTGGCCCAGGCCAAGCAGGACCCGGAGCGGGTCAAGGCCACCCCGCACAGCACCCCCATTGGCCGCCCCGACGAGGTGACAGCGGCCCGGAATCCCAGGCTGCGGTATCAGTAGCTTATCGGCGTTCTATCACTCCCCTCCCCTGTGGGGAGGGGAGTCTTTTATCCTGGATACGATGTGAGGAGCGATTTTATGGATCAGTTCGATTTGATTGTCATTGGCGCGGGACCGGGGGGCTATGTGGGCGCCCTGGAGGCCGCCGGAATGGGGAAAAAGGTCGCCGTGGTGGAACGCCGGGAGGTGGGCGGCACCTGCCTCAACCGGGGCTGTATCCCCACCAAGGCTCTGCTACGGGCCTCCCGCGTCTATCGAGAGGCCAGAGAAGGGGCGGACCTGGGGATTACTGTTTCTGGGGCCTCCTACAACTGGGAGACCATGCACCAGCGGGTAGACCAGGTGACCGCCACCCTGCGGGGCGGGATTGAGGCCCTGTTCAAGAAGGGGAAGATCACCCTCTTGCAGGGGATGGGACGTGTTGAGCGTGAAGGGGTGGTCAGCGTAGACGGCGTGGAGTACGGCGCGGATCACATTCTGCTGGCCGTGGGGTCCAAGCCCGCCCGAATCCCCATCCCCGGCCTGGATCTTCCTGGCGTTGTCACCAGCGATGAGATGCTGGAGGGAATCGTAGACTGTAAGAGACTGGCCATCATCGGCGGCGGTGTTATCGGGGTGGAGTTCGCCCAGGTGTACAGCGATCTGGGCTGTGAAGTCACCGTTATCGAGGCTCTGCCCCGGATTTTAAACAACATGGATCGGGAGATTGGTCAAAACTTGACCATGATCCTGAAAAAGCGGGGTGTAGGCGTCCATGTGGGGTGCGCCGTCAGCGAGGTCGTTTCCCAGGACGGCGCGCTGGTCTGCCGGTTCACCGAGAAGGACAAGCCCGCCGAGGTCCAGGCGGATAAGGTCCTGGTATGCACAGGCCGCCGCCCGGAGACGGAACACGTCTTTGCCCCCGGTGTGGGTCCTGAGCTGACCCGCGGCTATGTGACGGTGGACGAACACGGGGCGACTTCAATGCCCGGCGTGTATGCCGTGGGAGACATCGTGGCAGGGGGCGTACAGCTGGCCCACGCCGCCGAGTCAGAGGCCAAAAATGCCGTCCACCACATGTTCGGCCAGGGACTGGACAAGGATATTTCGGTCATTCCAGGCTGTGTTTTCACCGACCCGGAGATCGCCGTGGCCGGTCTGACCCAGGACGAGGCCAAGGCCGCAGGGCGGGCGGTGTATGTGAAAAAGAATTTGACCTCCTCCAACGGCAAGTCCGTAGTAGAGGGGGCCGAGCGAGGCTTTGCCAAGCTGGTATTTGACAGCGAGAGCCGCGCTCTGGTGGGCGCTCATATCATGTGCCCCCACGCCTCCGAGATGATCGGCGCCCTCACTGCCGCCATTGTCAACGGCCTCACCGAGGAACAGCTGGGCAGGACGGTGTTCCCTCACCCCACCGTCAGCGAGATTTTGATGATCGACTAACAAAAAACAAAGCGCCTCCCCCCAAGGGGGGGAGGCGCTGGAAACGAGGGGACGCTATGCGTGTCATGGCCATTGACTATGGGGATGCCCATACAGGGATCGCCATTTCCGACCCCACCGGCCTGCTGGCCGGGATGACAACTGTGATCCACAGCCACAAGCCCGCAGTGGTGGCGGCGGAGATTGCGCGGCTGGTACAGCTCCATGGCGTGGAGGAGCTGGTCATGGGCTTTCCCCGCAATATGGATGGAACAGACGGGGCGCGGGCGGACCTCTACCGGGACTTTGCCGCCCAGGTGGCGGAGACCGCCGGACTGACGCCTGTTTTCTGGGACGAGCGCCGGACCACCATTGAGGCCCACGATATCCTGTTGGCGTCGGGCCGGAGGCGAAAAAACCACAGGCAGGTGGACGCTGTAGCGGCCTCCCTCATCCTGGAGGGGTATCTGACCCGGAAAAAGCAGGGCGGCTGATCAAATAGTCCGCAGGGCCCCCCAACATGCTGTCAACCGGGACCGGGCCGGTGAGGACACCGGCCCCTAGAAACAGGCTCGCCCTTGAGACGGCAGTCAGCGCCAGGAGAATTTATCCGGCGCGCCCACGAGAATTTTAGCCCCGCAGGGGGGGAGCTGGAGCCAGGTGCGGCCCCCGTCGTTGTTGTAGATGGCGTCGCTGTTGAGCACATCCTGGAGGACAGGCTCCTGGTGGGGGAACTCAATAGAGACCTCCTGTTCGGCCAGGTTGAGCAGGACATAGACTCTCTGATCCTGCGTAGCACGGCGGAAAACAAGCTGTTCATTTTTAATGACCACATTCTCATAGACGCCGTACCGCAGGGCGGGGAAGGCCATCCGGATTTTGGCCAGCCGGGCCAGGTATCCACACAGGCTCTGATCCCGGTCCAGCATCTCGGACAGCTCCAGGCAAGGGCGCAGGGCGGTGTCAGACTGCTTACTGCGTACCCCCTCTAAGGCCCACTCGCTGCCGTAATATAGGGAGGGCAAGCCGGGCATTGTATAGAGCAGGGTGTAGCAGTTCAGCAGGTGCTTTGGATTGGCCAGCGTGCTGGCCAGGCGGTTGACATCGTGATTATCGGCGAAGTTGTACAGCGCCAGACCCCGGTAGATGCCGCCAGGGCCGAACTGCCGGTTGAGAGAATGGGCGATCTCAAAGTAATTTTTATCGTTGTGGCTGGACCATAGGCCCTTCCAGCACTCGTAGTTGGTCACAGAGTCCAGCATATCCTGGTTGGCCCAGCGGGCATAATCCCCGTGGATGATCTCACCCATCAGCCAGAACTGGGGGTTGCGCTGGCGGACAAAGCTTTTCAGAGTGCGGAAGAAGTCAAAGTCCACGCAGTCGGCGGCATCCAGCCGCAGGCCGTCGATATGAAACTCATTCATCCATGTTTCAACCGCCCCCAGGAGGTGGGATACCACATCCGGGTGTCTTAAATTGAGCTTGACCAGTTCATAGTGGCCCCCCCAGGACTCATACCAGAACGGATCCCCCATGGGACTGCCGCCGCCGAAGTTTAGGTTTTGGAACCAGCCGCAGTAGGGGGAGGAGGCGCCCTTTTCCCGCACATCCCGAAAGGCCCAAAAGTCCCGTCCCACATGGTTGAACACCCCGTCCAAAATGACCCGGATGCCGTTTTCATGGAGCTTGTCACACAGCGCCCGGAAGGATTGGTTGTCCCCCAGACGGCTGTCGATGTTGTAGTAGTCTATGGTGTCATACCCGTGCTTGGTGGACTGACAGACCGGACCCAGATAGAGTGCGTTGACTCCCAGCTCCTTCAGGTGGCCGATCCAGCCGGCCAGCTTATCCAGCCGGGGAACCGGAGCCTCTCCGGTGTTGTATTCAGGTGCGCCGCAAAAGCCCAGCGGATAGATATGGTAAAAGATGCTGTCTTGTATCCAGTGTTCCATAAGTAGAATCCCTCCGTTTGTTGATGATGGTACAGGTTCGATCCCCACAGGGAGGAAACAGAAGTTACAGTCTGCCTTAGTATAACATAGATCGGGCAACAGCGGTGAGGAAATTCTTCTGGAAAGGATGGAAGGACAGCTGTCAGGCTAAACCGGCAGGTCTGTTTTAGCACTTTTTCATAGAAATGAATCCCCTATCTTGCTTTTTTGGCCGGATACAGATATGATAATGTACTGTCCTAAGATTGATAACGCACACCTGTCGGGGCAGGGTATGCGGACACGGTCTAAGATTGCAGGACAGACAAAAGAAAAGCGGGGGATTCTATGGACGTTATGAGCGAGACCTGTACCAGCTTTCTGGAGGAATTGGCCTCCAAAGCGCCCATTCCCGGCGGCGGCGGCGCCTCTGCCCTGGTGGGAGCCATCGGGGTGGCGCTGGGCAATATGGTGGGAAGCCTGACGGTAGGCAAGCCCAAATATGCGGCAGTGGAGGCCGAGGTTCTGGAGCTGGACCGAAAGGCCCAGGCTCTGCGCCAGCGGCTGGAGGGACTGGTCCAGGCAGATGCAGAGGTATTTTTGCCGTTGAGCCGTGCCTATGGCCTGCCCACTGGAACGGAGGAAGAGAAGCAAAAAAAAGCCGTTGTTATGGCCAGCGTACTGGAGGACGCCTGTGCGGTTCCGCTGGATATCATGCAGGCAGCGGGGGAGGCTTTGGAACTCCATCGGGACTACGCCAAAATGGGATCTGCCCTGGCTATTTCCGATGTAGGTGTCGGTGCGGTATGCTGTAAGGCCGCTCTCCAGGGGGCTGCGCTGAATGTGTTCATCAACACCAAGGCCATGGCGGATCGAACCCGTGCAGAAGTACTGGAGGCCCAGGCTGACAGGCTCATCGTGCAGTATTCTGCCCTGGCGGACGAGATCTATCAGACGGTATCCGACCGGCTGAGAGACCGAAAGGGGGCCGGCTGATGGCAGTACAGCTAGCTGGTATCCCGGCGGTCCGCGCCCTGCGGGAGGAGCTGGCCCTGCGGGCCAAACGGGTCAAGGTGTGCGGCGTGGTACCTACGCTGGCCATCGTCCGAGTAGGGGCCAGGGAGGACGACGTGAGCTATGAGCGCAGCGCAATTAAGAGCTGTGAGGCGGTGGGGGTGCGGGTCAAGCAATTTACACTGGACGCCGGCGCCACCCAGGAGACGCTGCTGGAGACCATTGATACCATCAACCAAGACCCAGAGATTCAGGGGTGTCTCCTCTTCCGGCCCTTGCCAGAACAGATGGAGGACCAGACGGTCTGTGCCGCCCTGGACCCGGCCAAGGATGTGGATGGGATCACCGCCGGTTCCCTGGCAGGGATCTTTCTGGGCCACAAAACGGGTTTTCCGCCCTGTACCGCCCAGGCCTGCGTGGAGCTCTTGGACCACTACGGCTATAAACTGGCCGGCCGCCGGGTGGTGGTGATTGGCCGCAGCTTGGTAGTGGGCCGCCCCCTGGCCATGCTCCTCCTCCATCGAAACGCCACGGTTACGATATGCCACAGCAAAACCGAGGGGCTGGCCGCCATCTGCCGTCAGGCTGAGGTCCTGGTGGCCGCAGCGGGGAAAGCCGGGCTGGTGGACGCGTCCTTTGTCTCACCGGGACAGATTGTCCTGGACGTGGGCATCCATGGGGACGGGCACGGTGGACTGTGCGGAGATGTGGCCTTTGATCAGGTGGAACCCATTGTGGACGCCATTACCCCGGTGCCAAGCGGGGTGGGGTCCATGACTTCCGCCATCTTGGTGCGCCACGTCATGGAGGCCGCCGAACGCACCTGCGGACTTTGGCAGGGATAGATCACGGCGGCACACCGCCGGGGGGAGGAGTTTATGACAGGACAAGAGGCCATCGACTTTATCCACAGTTACAACTGGCTGGGCAGCAAGCCCGGCTTGGAACGCACCCAGACCCTGTTGGCCCGGATGGGACACCCGGAACAGGGCCTGCACTTTGTCCACATCGTAGGAACCAACGGAAAGGGCAGTACAGCGGCTATGCTCTCCAGTATCTTACAGGCCGCCGGTTATCGGACAGGGCTGTATATCTCCCCCTATCTGTTCCGCTTCCATGAGCGCATCCAGGTGGATGGAAGGGATATCACCGATGAGGAGCTGGCTGGGGCGACGGAGTTTGTCCAGAAGTGTGCCGCCGGTATGGAGGAGCCCCCCACCGAGTTTGAGCTGGTCACCTGTGTGGCACTGGAGCACTACCGCCGCAAGGGCTGTGAGATCGTGGTGCTGGAGGCCGGTCTGGGGGGACGCCTGGACTCCACCAACGCCATTCCAGCCCCAGATCTGGTGATTTTGACCCGAATCGGCCTGGACCACACCGACCTGCTGGGAGACACCCTGGAGGCCATCGCAGAAGAAAAGGCAGCTGTGATCAAGCCTGGCACCTGCGCTGTGGCCTACGATCAGGAGCCCTCCGTCATGGCGGTCTTTCAGGCAGCCTGCCGGCAGGCGAGGGTGGAGCTACACCCCGCAGCGTTTGATCAGTTGGAAGTGGTAGAGGATACCCTCTCCGGTCAAGTTTTTCACTATAAGGACTTTCAAAACCTGCGTATTGCCCTGCTGGGACCCCATCAGCGCTGCAATGCGGCAGTGGTTGTGGAGGTAGTCCTCGCTCTGCGGACCCGCGGGTGGACCATTCCAGACTCCGCCGTCTATCAGGGCCTGATCCAGGCCCGCTGGCCGGGCCGGTTTGAGCTGGTCTGCCAATCTCCCCGCTTTGTGGTGGATGGGGGACACAATCCCCAGTGTGCCCAGTCGGTGGCCGACAGCTTGAACGACTATTTTCCGGGGGAAAAGGTGGTCTTTCTCATTGGCGTATTGGCCGACAAGGACTACCAGCAGCTGATCGCCTGTATAGCCCCCCTGGCCCAAGCCTTTGTGACCGTAACGCCCAGAAACAGCCGGGCCCTGGAGGCCCAGTCCCTTGGAACCATGCTGAGGGAGACCTACGGCCTGCCTGTGACGGTATGTGATTCCATCCCAGAGGGGGTGGAGGCTGCCAGAGCGCTGGCCGGACCGGACGGCCTAGCCTGTTCCGTGGGTTCCCTCTATCTCACCGGTGCGGTGCGTAACTGTTTTGGATTGCAATAAAATGTACAGACCGTTCGGTCTGGTGTTTCGGCCGTTTAGGAAAACGGTTCCTGCACAAGAAAATATAGTATGTCAGAGTAGGAAATGCGCGTTAAGTGTCGGCGGATGGGAGGTCGCCGCCGGACGAAGGGAGTGCTGCTCCCGCGGTTCATTTCCGCATCCGCTGCACAGGAAAAGGAATTCCTCCTTTTCCTGGCAACGCCATGGAAAAAGGAGGATATTTTTGATGTCAAAATCCAAAAATCAGCTCAAAATTCTAGTCCAGGTGGCCCTGCTAGTGGCCATTGAAGTGGTTCTCTCCCGCTGGTTCTCCATCGCCACCCCCTTTGTTAAAATCGGATTTGCCTTTGTGCCGCTGGCTATCTGTGGAACGCTCTTTGGCCCCGTGTGGGCCTGTGCAGCAGGGGGAGTGGCCGACTTTTTAGGGGCGAATTTGTTCCCCATTGGCCCCTATTTCCCCGGTTTTACCCTCTCTGCCATGCTTACCGGTGTGGTATTCGGTCTGTGTCTCCACCGGAAGGAGATCAAGTGGGGACATATTGTTGTGGCAGTTGCGGTCAATCACCTTGTGATCAGCCTGTTTTTGACCACCTTCTGGATCCATCTGCTCTATGGCGCACCTTATCCACAGCTCCTTGCCACTCGGGTTCTCCAAAACGCAATCATGATCCCCATTGAGTTTGCCGTCCTCCGGCTGATTCAAAAGCCGATCGTCCATTATGCGGCCTACGCCCAGCTCACCTAGAGGCTTTTTTTGATAGGCTCAAATCCCCACCTCCATTTTGGGGGTGGGGATTTGGCTCTTTATAGATCCTCGGTTAAGCCTATAAATCTGCCTTATTTCCATCCTATTATACTAATTTTCCTGTCTATCCGCGGGGGAAATCCACATTTTCTCCAAGATACGATTGTTTTTGTACAAAATGAGGTATTTTACTTCTAACAGAGATGAATAATCTATTGTTTTTTCCCAAAGGATATGCTATAATATTCCTGTCTCTAGGTGGATGGCATTTTGCCTCCGCCACATACCTTACTGAATTGTTTTAGGAGGAAACACAATGAAAAAAACGCTTGCACTTGTTTTGGCGGCCGCGATGCTCGTCGCGGCCCTAGCCGGATGCAGTAACTCCGGCCAAGGAGGCGGTTCCGCAGCCACCCCGACTCCCAGCGCAGCTCAGCCTGCCAACTCTGATGCTCCTAGTACACCCCCTGAAAATCCGCCAAGCGGTGATGCTCTGAAGGTCGATGTGTTTTACTACAATTTTTCCGATGTATATATCTCCAGCGTCCGCTCCGCTATGGACGAGCGGCTGACTGCTCTGGGCGCCGATTTCAACAATTACGACGCTGCCGGCAGCCAGCCCACCCAGACTGACCAGGTCAATACCGCCCTGGTTCAGAGCCCCGATCTGCTGATTGTCAACATCGTGGAGACCTCTTCTCCTGATGCCGCCCAGGGTATCTGCGACGCAGCCAAGGCCGCCGGCATCCCCATCATCTTCTTCAACCGCGAGGTGGCGGACTCGGTGGTCAGCAGCTATGAGAAGTGCGCCTTTGTGGGCACCAACGCCCCGGACGCCGGCCACATGCAGGGCGAGATGATCGGCGACTTCCTGCTGGCCAACTACGACGCATACGATCTCAACAAGGACGGCGCCATCTCCTACGTCATGTTTAAGGGCCAGGAGGGCAACGCCGAGGCCGAGGCCCGTACCCAGTTTGCTGTGGAGGACGCCAACACCAAGCTGACCGGCGCCGGCAAGCCTGAGCTTGTCTACTATGACACCGCAGCCAGCACCAAGTACCTGGTGGACCAGAACGGCCAGTGGTCCGCTCAGGCCGCCACCGACTATATGAACAGTATCCTGGCTACCTACACCGAGAGCAACAACAACATGGTGGAGCTGGTCATCGCCAACAACGACGAGATGGCCAAGGGCGCCATCTCCGCCCTCCAGAGCGTGGGCTACAACAACGGCGAGGGTACCACCACCATCCCCGTCTTTGGTGTGGACGCCATTGCGGACGCTAAGACCCTCATCTCCGAGGGCAAGATGTCCGGCAGCATCATGCAGGACGCCGTTGGCATGGCTGATACCATCGTAGCCCTGGTGAAGAATGTCCAGGCCGGCGGCGCGCTCATGGATCAGATTGACGCCGGCAGCGGCTATGTAGTGGACCAGGGTGTTGCCAAGATCCGCGTCCCCTACCAGATGTATAACGGCTAATCGCGCCCAGTCTGGCGTATCTGGCCCACAACAAGGCGGGGCTGCTCGGCAGCCCCGCCTTGGCCGATCACTGCGGCTCAGAGCCTGCCGCAAGCTGGAAAAGAGGAGGAGAAAGCTTATGGATCAGCCGGCACTGCTGGAGATGAAAGAGATTAGCAAGGAGTTCCCCGGTGTAAAGGCGCTGGACAAAGTCTCCCTGACTGTGAAGCCAGGCACCGTCCATGCTCTGATGGGGGAGAACGGCGCAGGCAAATCCACCCTGATGAAGTGTCTGTTCGGAATCTACCATAAGGATGGCGGCACCATCCACCTGGAGGGGAAGGAGGTGGACTTCAAAAGCGCCAAAGAAGCCCTGGAACATGGCGTGGCGATGGTTCACCAGGAACTCAACCAGGCGCTGACCCGCAGTGTGCAGGACAACCTGTGGCTGGGGCGCTATCCTAAGGTTGGGGGCGTGATGGTCAGCGAGCGGATCATGCGCCAGCGCACCAAAGAGATCTTTGAACAGCTGGAGGTCCATGTCAATCCAAACGCCATTATGTCCACTATGCCGGTCTCTCAGCGGCAGATGGTGGAAATCGCAAAGGCAGTATCCTATGACGCTAAAATTATCGTCTTTGACGAGCCAACCTCTTCTCTCACCGAGACCGAGGTGGAGCACCTGTTCCGCATTATCGATATGCTTCGATCCAAGGGGTGCGGCATCATCTATATCTCCCACAAGATGGAGGAGATTCTGCACATCTCTGACGAAGTGACCATTATGCGGGATGGGACCTGGGTGGCCACCCGGCCCGCCAAGGAGCTTACCATGGAGGAGATCATCAAGCTGATGGTAGGCCGGGAGCTGACTAACCGCTTCCCGCCGAAAACCAATCAGCCCGGAGAGGTGATCCTGGATGTCCAGCACATTTCGGGCCGGTATACCCGGCTCAAGGACGCCTCCTTCCAGCTCCACAAGGGAGAGATTTTGGGGATCGCCGGACTGGACGGCTCAGGACGGACAGAGGTATTGGAAAATCTCTTTGGCACTATGACACGGGAGGGGGGGACAATCACCCTCCACGGAAAGCCCATCCGCAACAAAACCCCCCAAGAGGCCATCAAAAATGGGTTTGCCCTTCTTACCGAGGAGCGGCGGGCGACTGGTATTTTTGGCATCCGGGATATTTTGGACAACACCGTGATCTCTAGTTTGAAGGACTACCTCATCGGCGGAATCTGCTTGAGTGATAAGCTAATGCAGAAAAAAACCGACTGGTCCATCCAGGCGATGCGCATCAAGACACCCAGCCAGAAGACCCAGATCCGTTCTCTGTCCGGCGGCAACCAGCAGAAGGTCATCATTGGCCGGTGGCTCCTGACTAAGCCAGAGGTTCTGCTGTTGGACGAGCCCACCCGCGGCATTGACGTAGGGGCGAAGTACGAGATTTACCAGCTCATCCTGGACCTGGCCAATGAGGGCAAAGGGGTGATCATGGTCTCGTCGGAAATGCCGGAACTGCTGGGAGTCTGTGATCGGATCCTGGTGATGTCCGGTGGCCAGCTCGCCGGTGAGGTGGACGCAAGCAATACCAGCCAGGAGGAGATCCTCACCCTGGCGGCCAAGTATGTGTAGGAGGGGGAAGAAGCTATGCCCAAGCAATCCAATACCCTGCCCAGAGAACCCTGGGATACCAAGCGGGTACTCAACCTGCTGGTCAACAACGCGCTTTTGATCATTATGCTGTTGGTGGTGATCTACATCGCCGTCTCTGCACCGGTGTTTCTCTCACCCAACTCGCTGATTAACCTGCTCTCTCAGACAGCGGCCTACCTGCCGGTGGCCCTGGGCATCGCCGGGTGTATCGTCCTCACGGGTACGGATCTTTCCGCTGGCCGTGCGGTGGGTATTACCGCCTGTGTCTCGGCCTCTCTGCTCCAGACGGTGGACGCATCCAATAAGATGTGGCCCAACCTGGGAGTGCTGCCCATCCCTGTCGTCCTGATTCTCGCCATGGTGCTGGGCGCCCTCATTGGGGCCTTTAACGGTTTCTGGGTGGCAAAGTTCAAGCTCCATCCCTTCATTGTCACCCTAGCTACCCAGCTCATCCTGTATACCTGTCTGTTGCTCTATGTTCAGATGGGCAATAACCACGGCTCGGCTATCTCTAGTCTGGATCAGTCCTATACGAACTTTGTAAAGGGCTCTGTCCTCTCAGTCCCATTGGGAAATGGCAATAAGGCGGCCATTCCGAACTATGTATGGTATGCAATTATTCTGACCATCCTGATGTGGTTTATTTGGAATAAAACCACCTTTGGCAAAAATATGTTCGCCCTGGGCGCCAACGAGGAGGCCGCCCGTGTGTCTGGCGTCAACGTCTTTGCCACAACGGTGATGGTCTTTGCGCTGGCTGGCGCCATGTATGGCTATGTCGGCTTTGTAGAGGGCGCCCGTGTGGCCTCCAATACAGCCAACACCGGCTTTAACTACGAGCTGGACGCCATTGCTGCCTGCGTCATCGGCGGCGTCTCCTTTGTCGGTGGTATTGGTAAGATCCGTGGTATCGTGATCGGGGTGCTCATGCTCCGCCTGATCTTCGTGGGTCTCCCACTCATCCATGTGGACCAAAACCTGCAATACGCCATCAAGGGCGGTATCATCCTCTTTGCCTGCGCTCTGGATATGCGGAAATATCTAGTGAAGAAGTAACCACAGAAAAAATAATTGCCCCAGCTGCGGATCTTTTCTTGAATTGCACCCCATTTGTTAGACAAGCATGGTATACTATGTAACAAGTGGGGTGCATAATTATGCCAAAAGGAATACCGCGTAAGCGATATACGCCAGAATTCAGGCAACAAGAAACAATACAAAATGAACTTCTTTACTTACAAGATTTCCAATATATGGAACACTTTAAGCAGGAATTAATTGCTTACTTGGATTACCAAATGCGCCGTAAAGCCCCTGCCTTTGGGCATAGGGATATAAGACGCTCTTCTTTCTGTGAAAATAGCTGTTGTATTAGATAAGTATTTGTTATATAATATTTGTATGGAATACGAACCAGAAGAATATGTGAGGTGTTGAGATGGAATACAGCTATAAGCTCCGCATCTATCCCAACATAACTCAGGAAGAGCAGATACAGAGGACTTTTGGCTGCTGCCGGTTTGTGTTCAACTACTTCT
>JAAWBF010000158.1 GCA_022792555.1 Oscillospiraceae bacterium | reverse complement strand
GGGGAGTGGGTCCCCAAGCGGCTGGCGGTCCACTGGCCCGAACAGACGGCAAAGCTCGCCTTTCCTCCGGCGGAGGCGGCGGCCTGGGTGCTCACCCCGCTGCTCTGGCTGCTGACCACCATAACCAACGGCCTGCTCCGCCCGCTACATATCGACCCAGCTGGTCAGGGGGCCGATCTGTTTGCCGAAGAGATGCGGATGATGATGGACCTGGGGGAAGAGAAGGGAGCCATTCAGACCGGCGAGCGGGAGATGATAGACAACATTCTCTCCTTTAATAATATGACCGCCGGAGACGTGATGGTCCACCGGACCGACATGACCATGCTCTGGGTCCAAGATACCGATGAGGAAATTGTCCATACTATTGAGGAGACCGGCCTGTCCCGCTACCCGGTCTATGACGAGGATGCCGACGACGTGATCGGAATTCTCAACAGCCGGGCCTATTTTCTCAATGCCCGGCAGCCCAACCCCCAGAGTGTGCGTGAGATTCTGCGTGAGGCCTACTTTGTCCCAGAGACAGTGCGGGCCGATGTGCTCTTTCGGGACATGCAGAGCAAGAAGATGCACATGGCTATTGTGGTGGATGAGTACGGCGGGACCTCCGGTCTCGTGACCATGGAAGACCTGCTGGAGGAGATTGTCGGCAAGATCTACGATGAGTTCGACCCCCTAGACGAGCTGGAGATTGTCCCCCTAGGGGAGAACCTGTGGCGGGTGGCCGGGGCCGCCGATTTGGAGGAGGTGGCCGAGGCCCTGGGGGTGGATATCCCAGAGGATGAGGAGGCTGAGACCCTGGGCGGGCTGGTCTTTGCCCAGCTCTCCGTCATCCCGGAGGACGGCAGTCACCCAGAGGTAGAGGCTCACGGCCTGCACATCCGGGTAGAGCGGCTGTCCGATCGGCGGGTAGAGTGGGCCATGGTGTCCAAGCTGCCCCCTCTGGAGGAGGCCTAAAGAGACGCAAAAAACGGGCCGGGAATTTCCCGGCCCGCGTGTCAATGCTCAGTCCAGCACCTGAACTCCGGCCCCCAGCACGCCGCTGCCAATATAGACGCTGAGGGTGGCATCCATGACGCCCGCCCAGAAGTGGTCGTAGTTTGGAAAGGCGGCTTTCATTTTTTCGGCCAGAACGGCCATCTCCTCCGGCGCGCCGCCGTTGGCCACCGCCAGGTTGTACCGCTTATGGGACCCCAAGGATCGGCCTACCAGATCAATAAGCTTGTCCTGCACGGCCTTACGGCCCCGGACCTTGGCGACACTCTGGAGCTGGCCGTCCTTGGAGAAGGTAATCAGGGGCTTGATGTTAAGCATGGTCCCCGCCAGGGCGGTGATCTTACCAATCCGCCCTCCCTTTTGCAGGTACTCCAGGGTATCCACCGAGAAAAAGGGGAACGTACTGTCGATCAGCTGGGGAACCCGGCTGTGGATCAGGGTCTCCCACGCCATTCCCCCCTGGATATCCGCCCAGGCCTGGAGAAGAACAGCCCCCATCCCAAGAGAGCCGCTCACCGAGTCAAAGACCACGACCTCTAAGTCTTTTCGGGCCTCCCCCTGGATGCGAACCATATTATAGGTCCCCGACAGGCCGGAGGAGAGCATGACAGCCAGCACCTTTTCATAGCCCTCTGCCGCGATCCGATCCAAGGTCTCGGTGATGCTCCCCCCGGTGGGCAGAGAGGTGCGGGGCAGCTCTCCGGCGGCCAGACGGCGGTAGACATCCTCCGCGAAGAGGTCCACGCCGTCAGCGTACTCCCCATCCTGGCACAGAATCCGCAGAGGCACCACAAAGATGGGCTTGTCCTGGCGCAGCCCGGTGGGCAGGTCGGCACAGGAATCGGTTAACAGTGCAATTTTTTGCGGGTTCACAGCTTTTCACGCTCCCTTGTTTGCGGACGGCAGAGGAGCGCTCTCCATCAGACAGAGGCTTCCCAGCATACCAATAAAAACTGAAACTATTTTTTTGACGGTTTGACATAACAAAGTTATGTGATACATTATAGTCATACGCGATCCCAATGTCAAGCAGTGGAAAAGAAAAAGGAGGCGCGCCCATGGATTACGCCGGCCGCCGGAAATTACAGGCAAAACAGACCGAGCAGTCTATTCTCCAGGCTGCCCTCACGCTCTCGCGCGAAAAGAGCTTTGACAAAGTGTCCGTCCGGGATATCTGCCGGGCAGCGGGGATTACCACCGGCGCCTTTTACCACCACTTTAAGTCCAAGGAGGAGCTGTTGAGCAAGGGGTTCGCCCCCCTGGACAGCCATATGGAGCACGCTCTGGCAGGTCATGAGGGAGACCCGCCAGAGCAGCGGCTATGGACTATTTTATGGGTTTATGCCCAATTTATTGAGAGGCAGGGGTGGGAGCTGGTCTCCCGGTATTACCAGCGGCGGCTGGCCTCTCCCAACGTTCTGTCCATGGACCCCAGCCGGTACACCCTTCAGGCGATGCTGCAATGTCTCCAGGAGGCCCAGAAGACAGGACTGCTCTCCCAAAAGCAGTCCCCTGAATGGGTGGCCGACTTTCTGTTCCGCCATTTTCGAGGTATGGTGATTGACTGGATTATCCACCGCGGGACCTATCCTCTCTGGCCTAAGCTGGAACAGGATTATCTTTTATTTCACCAGCTTTTTCGCGCCGCTCCCATCTGCGGCACGCAAAATTAGATGTGGATTTTTGTTGGATTTACCTCTTTCCAAATGCCGTTTTTTTGTGTATGATAAGACTGTTATTTGTTGGACCTTTCCCTAGAACTATCCCGCCCTCCCAGCAGAGGCGCGGAGCAAAGCGTCTATTTCAAAATAGGCGCTGGTGGACTTGATAACCGACTGTCCCCTTTCGCCAAAACAGGGGACAGGGTTCTTAAGAGCCTGTTTAAAATCTGGACTTGTGCAGATTGTGCAGGCTCTAAAACTTTGGAGGTGCTTCTTGCTATGAGGAAAACCAAGATCATCTGTACACTGGGTCCCTCTACAGACGATGAGGAGACCCTACGCCGTCTAATCACGAGCGGCATGAACGCGGCCCGCTTCAATTTCTCCCATGGAACCCACGAGAGTCACCGGGCGATGCTGCGCAAGCTCCAGCGGGTGCGGGACGAGCTTGGTCTGCCGGTGGCCACCATTTTGGACACTAAGGGGCCGGAGATCCGCATCAAATCTTTTGAGTGCGGCTCTGTCACTCTGGAGCGGGGCCAGGACTTTATTCTGGAGACGCTGGACGCCCCCGGCGATGCACATCGAGTCTCCGTCACCTATAAAAACCTCCACAAGGAAGTGGGGCCAGGCCGCCGTATCCTGGTGGATGACGGTTTGATTGAACTGGTGGTCAAGGAGATCCAGGGAACCCAGATCCACTGCACGGTTGAGAACGGCGGCCCTCTCTCCGGCAATAAGAGCATCAACATTCCAGATGTCCATATTCTCCTACCCTCCCTGACAGAAAAGGACAAAGAGGATTTAAAATTCGCTGTGGACAGCGACTTTGACTTTGTCGCCGCCTCCTTTGTCCGTAAGGCCAGCGATGTGGAGGATATCCGTACCTTCCTTCACGAGTACGGCGGGGACAAGATCCGCATCATCGCCAAGATCGAAAACCGGGAAGGCGTGGACAACCTGGACGAGATCATCGCCGCCTCGGATGGCATTATGGTAGCCCGCGGCGATCTAGGGGTGGAGATCCCTGCCTATGAGGTCCCCACCATCCAAAAGCAGATGATCAAAGCCACCATCCGGGCCGGCCTGCCGGTCATCATCGCCACCCAGATGCTGGACTCCATGATCCGCAACCCCAGACCCACCCGTGCCGAGGTCTCCGATGTGGCCAACGCCGTCTTTGACGGCACCTCCTGCGTCATGCTCTCAGGAGAGACCGCATCGGGCAAGTACCCCATTGAGTCCCTGGAAACCATGGTACATACAATCGAGTCTGCCGAGTCCGCCATCGACTACTGGGGCCGCTTCCGTGAAAATGCCCTGCTCTCCAACATCACTAACATCACTGACGCCATCACCCACACCTGCTGCCTGACCGCCATGGACCTCAATGCCACCGCCATCCTGGCCCCCACCGAGAGCGGCTCCACTGCCAAGGTAATCTCCCGCTTCCGCCCCGCCTGCCCCATCATCGCCTTATGTCCCGGCGAGCGGACCCGGCGTCAAATGGCGATCTCCTGGGGGGTTCACCCCTACCTAGCCGGGTTTGCCGACTCCACCGACCGGCTCTTCTCCCTGGCCATTGACGTCGCCCGCAAGGAGGGCGCCATCCAAAAGGGGGATACTGTGGTTATCACCGCCGGCGTCCCCATTGGCGAGAGCGCCAGCACCAACCTTATCAAGGCCCATATTGTAAAGTAAGCCGTCCTCTGTCCGGTTCCCCGCGGGGAGCTGAGAACCCCAAGGACGTATCTTCCCCCGCCCTATGGGCGGGGGAATTGTTTTGACAGGACTGCAGGGGCCTTTCTTCTCAACGGTCCGCTGTCTGGGCCGGCTGAATCTGTCTGGTCTCGTATGTTATAAATCGGTATCCTTACAAAATTGTCACCAAAGTGTAAGGGACTTCGATGGCACAGCGAGAAAAAGGGGGGTACAATAGGGGCACAGAACAACAAGGAGGTTGTGACCATGGAACCGGTCTTAATGGTATCCCATCTGCAAAAATATTACGGTAGCCGGGGGAGTGTCACCCGCGCCATTGACGATGTGAACTTTACCGTCCACCGGGGAGAATTTGTGGGCATCATGGGCGCGTCTGGGAGCGGCAAAACAACCCTGCTCAACTGCATTTCCACCATTGACACCGCCACTGCCGGAGAGATCATCATCGAGGGGGCCAATGTCACACGGCTCAAATCCAAGGCCCTGGCCCGGTTTCGCCGGGAAAAGCTGGGGTTTATCTTTCAGGACTGTAACCTGCTGGATACCCTCACTGCCTTTGAAAACATCGCCCTGGCCCTGACCATCTTGCGAACTCCGGCGGGGGAGATCGAAGGGCGGGTCCGGGAGACCGCCGCATTGCTGGAGATCTCTGACTGCCTGAACCGGTATCCCTACCAGCTCTCCGGAGGACAGCGGCAGCGAGTAGCTGCCGCCCGCGCCATCATCACCCAGCCCGCCCTGGTTCTGGCCGACGAGCCCACCGGCGCCCTGGACTCCAAAGCCGCCCGGCTGCTTCTGGACCGCTTCGAGGTGCTCAACAAAACCCAAGACGCCACCATTTTGATGGTGACACACGACGCCTTTACCGCCAGCTACTGCCACCGGATTCTCTTCCTGCGGGACGGGCGGCAGTTTACCGAGCTGGTCCGGGGCAGAGCCTCCCGGAAGGAATTTTTTGCCCAGATTATTGAGGTCGTCACTCTGTTGGGAGGAGCGTGTGACGATGTTCTGTAAGCTGGCGCTCAAAAATGTGGTCCGCAGTGTGCGGGATTATACCATCTACTTTATTACCATCCTGTTTGGGGTGTGTATCTTCTATGTCTTCAACTCCATGGAATCTCAGAGCGTCATGGAGGCTCTGGGCGGTTCGAGCTCCCCCTATGTGTCCATCATTCTTTCTCTCATCGATATTCTCTCCGTCTTTGTGTCGGTGGTGCTGGCCTTTCTGATTCTCTATGCCAACACCTTTTTAATCCGCCGGCGCAAGCGGGAGCTGGGGACCTATCTGCTCCTGGGGATGACCCAGAGACGCATCGCCATGGTACTCTTTCTGGAGACCCTGTTCATCGGTCTGCTGGCCCTGGGTGCTGGACTGGCTCTGGGGCTTTTTCTCTCCCAGTTTATCTCCGTCTTTACCGCTGGGATCTTCTCCATCCACATCACAGAATTCCACTTTGTGTTCTCCCTAAAAGCCCTGCTGAAAACGGCCCTCTACTTTGGGATCATCTTTTTTCTGGTCATGCTGTTTAACTCCGTTACGGTCTCACGCTGCAAGCTCATCGACCTGATCCAGGCCGAGCAGCACAGTGAGGGCCTGAAATTCCGGCGCTTAAAGACCTCTGTGGTGCTCTTTCTGGTGGGCGTGGTCCTCCTGGCGGCGGCCTATACCATGCTCCTGACCCGTGGGATGCTGCACATTGACGCCCTGTTCTGGCTCATGCTGGTTCTGGGCACTTTGGGGACCTTGCTCTTTTTCCGCTCTCTGTCCGGTTTCCTGCTGGAGCTGTGCCAGAAGAACAAGAAGCTCTACTATAAAGACTTGAACATGTTCGTTCTGCGTCAGTTCAACTCTAAAATCAACACCACCTATGTCTCCATGACCATCATCTGCCTGATGCTCCTCCTGGCCATTGGGATCACCGCCTGCTCGGTGGGGCTCAACAACACCATTGAACACCTCACCAGCAACAGCGCTCCTTATGACTTTACTCTCATGGTCTGGAGTGACAGCGAGGACGTGGGCCAGACCGAGCTGGCCCAGATGCTCTCCGGGGCCGGCTTTGACCCGGAGCAGGAGTCGGACTGCCACTTCTGGCGGCGTTTTCACGTCAAGACCCAGGAGCTTTCCGGCACCTGGGAGGGGAACACCTCAAACATGGACGGGTTCAACGCGGTGGCCCTGTCCGACTTCAACGCCCTGATGGCCCTCCAGGGAAAACAGCCTCTAACACTGGCAGACGGGTGCTATGGCGTCCTGACCAGTGCGGATGAGCAGCGCGGCTCGCCTGAGATCGAGCGGCAGATCCTCACCAGCGGCACTGTCCTAGAGATTAACGGCGTCTCCTATGCGCCCGATCCCAATGCCGTCCTCACCGGTACCCTGGGCAGCGGTGCGGCGGATAACATGCTCATCCTCCCGGATACCATGAAAGCGGAAAACCGGCTGGACGAGACGCAGCTTCTGTGCGGCAATTACCTGGGCGAGAAAGAGGAGGCCGATGCCCGCTTTGTGTCCGCTGTGGAAAGCCTGAACTTTACCGATATAGTGCCAAACGAAGGTTCCTTCAGCTGGTACTACGCAACCCGCCTGGAGATGTACCAGCAGACCATGGGAAGCAAGATTTTAGTCCTCTTTTTGGGGATCTATCTGGGCATTATCTTCCTGCTGACCTCTGCGGCAGTGCTGGCCCTCCAGCAGCTCTCCCAGGCCGCCGACAATGTGGGCCGCTACCGGGTCCTCTCCCGGCTGGGCGCCAGCGAGTCCATGCGCAGCCGCTCCCTCTATATCCAGATTTTTCTCTCCTTCTTCCTCCCCCTGGCCCTGGCTGTCATCCATGCGGTGGTGGGCATGAAGGCCGCCAACGACGCCATCTCCATCGTGGGTCGGGTGGACGCCCTGACCAGCAGCATTGTCACCGCTGTGTTTATCCTCGTGGTCTACGGCGCCTACTTCCTGGCCACCTGCTGGGGAGGCCGCCGGATGATACGCGGCGCATGATACTCCGGTCCGTTGCAGCAAAAATGCTGCAACGGACCTTTCTTTTTCCACACAATTGAATCTATCCCAACAATGTGATACAATAACAGCGAAAATATTTTCTTTTTCTCCTTCTCTTTTCCAGAATGGAAGGAATGGGTTGTGGGGCGGAATGGGGGAAACGTGATGTATGATACCACAGCGCAGTCCGCTGATCTGGGCGCTGCACAGCCGGAAAACTGTCCGTTTTTTCCATCTTCCAAACCGCATCGTGTCTGTTTTGTATCGACAAGGATAGAACTGGGCAAACTGGGAGCATCAAGATATGATTGCTGCAGCGGCATTCCGTGGCTGCTGGAGAATTGATAGTGCAGGAAACCGTCAGCCTCCTCTAAATGATGGCAGCTGACGGTTTTTCCGATTCTATCCCATAGGCCGAAAAGAAATTGGCGTTTTTGACCGCAAAAATCGAAAGGAATTTTTTATGAGACAAGAGAAAACACAGCTGCCCACCGCGATCCTCGGAGTTTACCAGGCCACCAGCCGAGGATACGGTTTCCTAATCCCCGATGGGGGAGCCGGGCGGGAGGACGACTATTTTATTCCGCCTCACTGTGAGGCCGGTGCATGGCACGGGGACCGGGTGACGGCCCAGGCAGATCCTATCTCTGTGCCGGGGGAGGGCCGCAGGACGGCCCGCATTACCGCAGTAGTGGAGCGGGCCAACCGGACGGTAACAGGCGGCCTGCGCCGTCAAGGGCGGACACTGTGGCTGGTCCCGGACAACAGTAAGCTCCCCGGTCCCATCGCGATCACCGGGCGCCACCGGGGGATCCGGGCGGGAGACAAGGCCGCGGCAGAGATACTCAGTTACGGCGGCTACCGGCAGCCACCGTTGGGGACTCTTCAGGCGGTGTTTGGCCGGGAGGGGAGCCGTCAGACCTCTACCGAGGCCATCCTGTTTGCCCACGGGATTGACCGAACCTTTCCGGAGGCTGTCTTGACCGAGGCTGGGGGAGTCCCCGCCCAGGTGGAGCCAGCCGCCCTGGTTGGACGGCTCGATCTGCGGGGGGAGACGATTATCACCATTGACGGGGCCTCGGCCAAGGACCTGGACGACGCTATCTCCCTCCAGCAGGACAGCCAGGGAAACTGGCGGCTGGGGGTCCACATCGCGGATGTGAGCCACTATGTCACGGCGGGCTCGCCCCTGGATCAGGAGGCCCTGGAGCGGGGGACCTCGGTCTACTTTGCCGACCAGGTGATCCCCATGCTGCCCCCTGCCCTCTCCAATGGGATTTGCTCGTTAAATCCCCAGGTGGACCGGCTCACCCTCTCCTGTCTGATGACCCTGGGCGCAGATGGGACCATCCTGGAGGCTCAAATCAAAAAGAGCGTCATCCGCTCGGCGGAGCGGATGACCTACGAAGACTGCAACCAGCTCCTCTCCGGCGAGGCAGACCAAGCCCTGGCCGGGCGGTATGCTAGGATTCTGCCCACCCTCCAACAGATGGCGAAGCTGGCGGCCCTGCTGGAGAAGCGCCGCCGTCTGCGGGGGAGTCTGGATCTGGAGCAGGGGGAGTGCGCCATCCGCTGCGACGAGACAGGGGCGCCGGTGGAGATCCAAGCCCGGCAGCAGGGGGTATCAGAGCGGCTGATCGAGTCCTTTATGCTGGCCGCCAATGAGAGCGTGGCTCAGTATCTCGCCCAGCGCCAGCTGCCCTGCGTCTACCGGATCCATGAGTCCCCCTCGGCGGACAAGACCCAGTCCCTGAAATCCATGCTGGCCCCCTTGGGCTACGACCTGCGGGAGGCTGACGGCTTCTCCCTGCAAAAGCTTCTCACCTGGGCCAAGGAGCGCCCAGAGGGCCCCGCTGTCCGCTATATGGTCCTGCGCGCCCTGATGAAGGCCAGATATGACACCGAGAATTTAGGCCACTTCGGTCTGGCCGCCAAATTCTACTGCCACTTTACCTCCCCTATCCGCCGCTATCCAGACCTGATGGTCCACCGTATCCTCAGCGCCCTGCTCTCCGCAGAGGGGGATACCCTGCCCCAAAAGACACAGAAGCGGCTGGCCGGGGCGGCCCAGGCGGCAGCAGTCCAGTCCTCTCAGCGGGAGCTGGCCGCCCAGAGCGCCGAGCGGGAGATCGAACGGCTCTATCTGGCCGAGTATATGCAGGCCCACCTGGGAGAGGCGCTGACCGGAGCGGTGTCCGGTGTCACCAAGTTCGGCCTGTATCTCATGCTGCAAAACGGCGTGGAGGGCTTCTTGCCGGTGGAAAGCCTCCCCGGCGGTCCCTACACCTGTGACGAGGCCCGTATGACCCTCTCGGTCCCCGGCGTCACCTTCTCCTTTGGGATGCCCCTCTCCGTGGTGTGTACCGCCGCCGATCCCGGCAGCGGACAGATTACCTTCGCCCTCCCCGGCGGCAGCTCACCAGCGCCCAGCGCCCCCAGAGAGGAGGTCCGAAAACGCCCCCACAGCCGCCCGGCCATGCACGTCCCCAAGCGGCATAAAAAGAGACGGAGAAGATAAGTATCTTCATTCCAGCCCTATTTTTTACTTTCTCGCTGAGAAAGTAAATAGAAGCACTTTTACACCTCTGCCCATTAAAGCGGATGTGAAAAAGTGCTTCTATATTCTACTCTATAAGTATCTAAACTGTTTCTCTCTTATTCTATTTGTATTCCCGCATCTCTTATATACTGTACATCTCTATAGTAAGCGCTATGCGTATCTAACGCATCCCAACTACCAATGTGAATCCCAGCAATAGTAGGCGTAGAAGATGATGGATCTACAAAATATGGTCCTCCACTATCTCCTCCTTTCGATTTACAATCTGTTACTATCAAATCTTTTCCCAATGCATTGCTAGCTATAACGTACAACACTTTCCCAGTGTTATAACCTGTTGCCATTCCAGTTCTTCCTACAACGGTACCCTGAACTGCATGTGCATAAGCATTCGCCATAAGAGTTTTTCCAGCGATATTATACACTGCTCTTGAGATAGTATCAGTAGTATATGTCCGCGCTACAAAAGCAAAATCATATTCTTTTGAAGATACAGGAGCTCTCACTCCATAAGGAGTTTCATTTATTGTATTTGTTCCCGAATTTGTACAATGGTAAGCTGTTACAAAACCAGACAATTCACCATATTTTGCCGGAAATCCAATTGATGCACCACTGTTAACTCCATCTCCGTTAACCCATCCTCCTCCAGATCTATAAAGATGCCTCTAAAACTGGCCTTCCTTCCGCCAATTTAAATGTTAAATATGGTTCATCAGAAATATTTTTGCGAAACGCTTCAATAGCTTCATCAGAAATATCACTCATCCAAACTACAACGGTATTGTTTTTTGTATCTATAGCTGATTGTACTACCTCCACATCAATCATCGTATTTTCTTTTTCATTTAATCTCTTTAAAGTACTCTGATTCTCATATTGATTTAAAATAAAATCTCCAATTATATCACTTGTATTTAGCAAATCATTATATGAATATTCTACACTATCAATCTTTACATCTTGAATTCCTGTTGCTTTACATAAATCATTTTTTCTAGTTAATTTAGATGTTGTATCATCATTAACATATAAAACTACCAATTTACCATTATCATCTATATATGAACCACCGTATTCATCAGGATAAACTGGTTTTGAATAGGAACCTTCTTTCTCAAACTTCTCAACCCATCTTGTATAACCAAAAGTCGCTTCAGCATTATTTTTTTGAATTAATGCTATAAAATCTTCCGCATATACGCTAATACTCAAACAAATAAACGTTAACGAACATAATAAAACACCAAATATCAATTTTTTCGTTATTTTCATCTTTATCATCCTTTCTCCGCTACCAATATTCATCCTACACATTTATTATACCAAAAAGTGTGCCAATATCAAGCCATTTTTGTATAGATGTTACAATTCGGCCCCTGCGCATGGTGTGGGGCCGGAAGCCGTAGGGCGACCTTTGGTCGCCCGTGCCTGCGGTGATGACCCAACAAGTGGGCGACCGAAGGTCGCCCCTATCGGTGCAGCCCCAATCTTGGACGTAGGGACCGATATCCCAATCGGCCCGCCGTACTGCCTGATAGCAATTTATGAGGCGGGCGTGAATAATCACACATACCAGCTTGACGCCAGGAAATCTCCGGACTAAAATAGAACCTGTTTTTGAAGGGGACAAGGGGGTTCCCTGGGGCAATGGGGTCCCAGTCTTATGATGGGAGGGAATACCATGCCAGTCAAGTATATCTTTATCACCGGAGGAGTGGCCTCCGGGCTGGGGAAGGGGATCACGGCGGCCTCGCTGGGGCGGCTGCTCAAGCAGCGGGGCTGCCGGGTGGCCCTGCAAAAATTTGACCCCTATCTCAATGTGGACCCAGGCACCATGAATCCCTATCAGCACGGAGAGGTCTTTGTCACTGAGGATGGGGCGGAGACCGACCTGGATCTGGGCCACTACGAGCGGTTCACCGATGAAAATCTGACGGTGGACTCCTCGGTCACGTCGGGTAAAGTCTATTGGTCGGTCCTCAGCCGGGAGCGCAGCGGGGACTACCTAGGGGGGACCATCCAGGTGATTCCCCATATCACCGATGAGATCAAAGAGCGGATCTTCCGGGTGGGCCGGAAGGGCGGGGTGGACATTGTCATCACCGAGATCGGCGGCACGGTGGGCGACATTGAATCCCAGCCCTTTTTGGAGGCCATCCGGCAGGTGGCCGCCCAGGTAGGGCGGCAGAACGTGATGTATCTGCATGTCTCCCTCATTGTCACCATCCCCGGATCCCAGGAGCACAAGAGCAAGCCTACCCAGCACTCGGCCAAGGAGCTGCTCTCCCTGGGTATCCAGCCAGACGTCATTGTCTGCCGGGCAGACGAGCCCTTCCCCGACGAGATCCGCCAGAAGATCGCCCTGTTCTGCAACCTCCCTCCAGAGCATGTGATCCCCAACCTGACGGCCTCCAGCCTCTATCAGGTCCCCCTCCTGCTGGAGGAGGCAGGCCTGGGCCGGGCGGTGTGCCGCTGTCTGGGCCTGGAGACCCCACCGCCGGATCTGCGGGAGTGGTCCGCCCTGGTGGAGCGGGCCGGGCAGGCCAAAGATCAGGTAGAGATCGCCCTGGTGGGAAAATATGTCTCCCTCCACGACGCCTATCTCAGTGTCACCGAGGCCTTGCGCCACGGGGGCATTGAAAACGACGTCACCGTCCAGCTCCGCTGGGTGGATGCCGAGGGGCTGGACAGCGCCCGCGCGTCCCACGTCCTCAACGGCTGTGATGGGATTCTGGTCCCCGGCGGCTTTGGCAGCCGGGGGGTGGAGGGGAAGATCGCCGCCATTCAGTATGCCCGTGAGGCGGGGATCCCCTTCCTGGGGATCTGCCTTGGGATGCAGATGGCGGTGGTGGAGTTCGCCCGCCACTGTGCCGGGCTGGCGGGCGCCCATTCCAGCGAGCTGGCCCCGGACACCCCGTACCCGGTCATCCACCTTCTGCCTGACCAGCAGGGGGTGACGGCAAAAGGGGGCACCATGCGCCTGGGGGCCTATCCCTGTGCACTGGCGGAGGGCTCTCATGCCCGGCTGGCCTACGGCGCCGCCGCCGTCTCGGAGCGGCACCGCCACAGGTATGAGTTCAACAACGACTACCGCCGGCAGCTCACCGCCTGCGGCTTGCGGCTCACTGGCCAGTCCCCAGACGGACAGCTGGTGGAAATTATAGAGCTGCCGGATCACCCCTGGTTTGTGGGCGTCCAGTTCCACCCGGAGTTCAAAAGCCGCCCCAACCGGGCACACCCGCTCTTCCGCGCCTTTATAGCGGCGGCCAAACGCCGCCGGACGGGGGGATAAAAATGCCCCCGTCCTGTAAAAATAATGTATGTGTGTCTCCCCCGCCTCCGGCGGGGGAGACACAGACATAAATCAAAATAATACTTGACTTCTCAACTACAGTGTGTTATCGTAGCAGTACCTATGAAGAGGGGCTTTTTTGTGTACCGCGCACGGTGCAGCGGGACACAAACCCCTCCACCTCGAAAGAGAGGACATAGGGAGGCAAGCTTGCCGAATCCTCACCGTATTTGAACAGGGGGCGAAAAACGCCCTTTTGTCCTGCTGGATTCGGCGCAAGGCCGTCTCCGGCATTTTTTCTGCCCGCGGCCAACAAATCGAGGAGGTGCCGAACACATGGCAAAGACCGGTTCCCGGGTGAAAATTACCCTGCGCTGCTCAGAGTGCAAGCAGAGGAATTACAACACCAACAAGAACAAGAAGAACGACCCTGACCGTCTGGAGATGAAAAAGTACTGCCCCTTCTGCAGGAAGCACACGGTCCACAACGAGACCAAGTGAGGAGTATCCCAATGGTTCACATGAAAGAAGGGAGTCACTGAATGGCTGAAAACGAAAAGCTCGGACAGGCCGCCGGTCAGGTTCCAGATACGTCTAAAACCCCTGAGAAGCCCGCAAAGGCGGACAAGGCGAAAAAGGACAAGGCCGATAAGAAGTCCAAGCCCGGCTTTTTCGCCCGTATTGGCAAGTGGTTCAAAGAGATGAAGTCGGAGTTGAAGAAGGTCCAGTGGCCCACCACCAAACAGACCGTCAACAATACTATCATTGTCATCGTCTGCTGTATTGTGGTAGGGATCTGTATTTGGCTCTTCGATTGGCTGGCCCAGGCCATCATCTCTGCTCTGCTCGATCTGTTCAAGGGTTAAGCCATGGCGGACAATGCAAAGTGGTATGTGGCCCACACCTATTCCGGCTATGAGAATACCGTCGCAGCCTCCATTGAAAAGGCAGTGGAAAACCGCGGCATGAGGGACCTCATCCACGAGGTCAATATCCCTATGGAGACCGTGACGGAGTATACTGACAACGGCCCAAAGACCGTGGACCGCAAGGTCTTCCCCGGCTATGTGCTGGTCAAGATGGTCATGACCGACGAGACGTGGCATCTGGTGCGCAACGTTCGAGGTGTCACCGGCTTTGTGGGCTCCGGCAACAAGGCCATCCC
>JAAWBF010000157.1 GCA_022792555.1 Oscillospiraceae bacterium | reverse complement strand
GAACACCTGGGAGGCGGTAACTGTGTGGATGTCCTCCCCCGACTGGAAGGCGGCGATCATCCGGGCATCTCCGGCAATGTGGGCCAGCAGGCGCAGTTCGATCTGGGAGTAGTCCGCATCCACCAGCACACAGCCGGGGGCAGAGACAAACATCTTGCGCAGCTCGGCGCCCAATTCTGTACGAACCGGAATATTCTGGAGGTTTGGCTCGGTGGAGGAGAGCCGCCCAGTGGCGGTGACTGTGTTTTGGAAGGAGGTGTGAATCCGCCCGTCCGGCCCGATAACCTTCCCCAGCCCGTCCACATAGGTGCTCTTGAGCTTGGCCAGCTGCCGGTAGTCTAAAATCACGTCGATGAGGGGGTGTTCTCCCCGGAGCTTTTCCAGGACCTCCGCATTGGTGGAGTAGCCCGTTTTGGTCCTTTTCACCGGCGGGAGGCCCAGCTTGTCAAAGAGAATATGCCCCAGCTGCTGGGTGGAATTGATGTTAAACCGTTCTCCGGCCAGGTCATAGATTTTGGTCTCATCTGCCTGAATCCGCCCGTCCAGCAGTACGCCGAAGGCGGTCAGCGCCCCCCGATCTACCAGAAATCCGGTCCGCTCCATCTCAGCCAAGGGGAGGCACAGGGGAAGCTCCACCTCACGGCACAGCCGGTCCAGTCCAAGCTCCGCCAGCCGCTGGGAGAGCACAGGGTAGAGCCCCGCAACCAGAGCGGTGTGGGACACCAGCGCCTCCAGCGGCCCGGCGGGGTCGGACAGCAGGCCAAAGGCATCCGCCGCCAAAAAGAGCTTGGCGTGGGGCAGCTCCCGCTTAAAATAGGTGACACTGAGCTTTTCCAGATCATAGCTGCCGTCAGTAGGGGCCAGCAGATAGGCCGCCAGGGCGGTGTCAAAGAGAAAGCCCTCGGTGGACAACCCCTCATCCAGCAGGGTGTGCATCAGGTTTTTCACGTCGTGGGAGACCTTTTTGATGTCCGAAGAGAAAAGCGCGGTCAAAAAATCGTGGAAGCAGACCAGGCGTCCCGCCAAAAAGACAGCCCCATAGTAGCGGTTCTCCTGCTCCCACACCACCGAGACTCCCTCTAAGCCCGGAAGGGTCAGCAGAGCTACATGATCCAGCGTCCGCCACAGGGTGAGGAGCGCTTCCATACGATCCTGCCCGGTCACGAGCTCCTGGCTTACGATCTCCAGCAGGGCGGTGGAGCCGGCTGGTGTCTCCCCCTGGGGCGCCTTAAGGCCCAGCTTATCAATCAGCTTGGCAAACTCCAGCTTGAGCAGCAGGTGATACAAGGTCCCCTCATCGGCCTTTTGCCGGACCGCATCCTCAGGCTGAAAATCCAGGGGCGCGTTGGTGCGTATGGTGGCCAGGTCGTAAGACAGCTTGGCCTGGTCCCGGCCCTCGGTGAGCTTTTTGATTACATTTGGCTTGGCGGGGGTCTGGGGGGCCGTGACGATCTCAGGCATGTGGTCGTAGAGATGGTCGATTGTATGGTACATCTGCACCAGCCCCATGGCAGTCTTTTCCCCGATCCCCTTGACCCCTGGGATGTTGTCGCTGGCATCCCCCATCAGGGCTTTGAGATCGATGATGTGAATGGGCGCAAAGCCATAGGCCGCCTGGAAGGTCTCCGGCGTCATATCCTTAGTGGTGGTCTGCCCCATGCGGGTGGTGACGAGCTTGACACGGGTCTGATCGGTGATCAATTGCAGGGCATCCTTGTCCCCTGTCACCACGACTGTCTCCCAGCCGGCCTCCGTATCCCTGGCCGCAATGGTACCGATTAAATCATCCGCCTCCCAGCCCTCCAGCTCGTAACGGGGGATCTTCATCGCGTCCAACAGGTCCTTCAAAAGGGGCATCTGGACCGCCAGCTCATCCGGCATCCCCTTGCGTTGGGCCTTATAGCCCTCATAGGCCAGGTGCCGGAAGGTGGGAGCCGATAAGTCAAAGCAGACGCACAGAGCCTCCGGCCCCTCCTCATCCAATAGTTTGAACAGGATATTTAAAAAGCCAAAGACCGCATTGGTCGGCGTACCGTCTTGGGTGGTCAGCATCCGCACCCCATAATAGGCCCGGTTAATGATGGAATTGCCGTCAATGACCATGAGTTTTTTCATGCACTGCCTCCAGCGCCCTGTTTTCTCCCCCGTTAGCGGGGGAATTGGCAGACTTTATTATAGCCGCTTTGGGACGCCGGAGCAACACCAAACCGCAGAAACCAAGCGAAAAACACGTCTTTTAATTTGACACTGCGATCAAACCGCAACCCAGCATAAGCGGTTGCGGTTTGGAGAGGAGGAGCAAGGAAGCAGAGCGCATAACGCTTTTTGTAAAAAAACGTCCGAGCAAAGCAAACCTTACTCAGACGTTAAACCGTGTGGATAATAAAGATATATCCTCCAGGTTCGCACCTAAAACCAAACCGCAACCCAGCATAAGCGGTTGCGGTTTGGAGAGGAGGAGCAAGGAAGCGGAGCGCATGACGCTTTTTGTAAAAAGCGTCGGAGCAAAGCGAACTTTGCTCCGACGTGGTGGAGGAGGGTGGATTCGAACCACCGAAGCGTTAAGCAGCAGATTTACAGTCTGTCCCCTTTGGCCACTCGGGAACTCCTCCAGATATTAAGAGCTGTAAAAGGTGGAGCTGGTGGACGGACTCGAACCCCCGACCGGTTGATTACAAATCAACTGCTCTACCAACTGAGCTACACCAGCACATCAGCTCGCTCACAGCAGAGATTATTCTACCAGAGTTATTCTAGAATGTCAACCCCTATCTACAAAAAATCTTATTATTTTTTCTTGTCTTCTGCGGTCCATTTCTTCTGGCCATGGACAGTTGAAAAGTCCCTGTCGTGTCCACAGGCGAGACACAAGTCAAAGCCCAGACAAGGACACCCGTGTCAGCCCACGGATGTCCTTGTTTTGGTGCGGAACACTGTGTCAGCGGGCGGCGTTTTTGAGGCCCTGACCCACATCACGGGCGGCATTGGAGATGCCGTTGGCAGCGCCGCGGGCTAGATCCTTGGTGCCGTTTACAATACCGCGGGTGGCATCGCCGGCGGCCTCAGCCCCCTTTTGAATCGCGTCTCCGGCGTTTGGTGTGGCATTAGGGCTGGCAGAGGGAGACTGTGCGGGCTGAGTGGTTTGACTGTTTGGCGTAGGGGTGACATCGGGTGCTTTTGCCTGAGAGCAGCCCACAAGAGAGAGGGCCAGGACAGTCCCCAGTAAAAACAAACGGAATGAACGCTTCATTTGTATCCTCCTACTATTTTTCGCTGGCTTAGAGGCCGCTCTGTAAAGGAAGCGGTCTATCCTAAACCGGCGTTAGTATATGTCGGAGGTATCAAGTGATACGAGGTAAAATTTATAGGATTTACAGTGATTTCCATATAGAAGAGGCTTGCAAAATGCTGTTCAATCTGGTATATTGTCAATAACAATAATAGTTATTAATTATTAAAATATCTTGCGCTCCCCTTCCCCTTGAGGATATAGGAACACAGACACCCAGTCCATATTTTCAGATTCACACTGTAGTATTATGAAATAGAGGTGGATTATGAGCGGAAAACGCTACTCCCGCCAGCGGGAGCTGATCTATCAAACAATTAAGGGGACCGATCAGCACCCTACGGCAGAGATGGTCTATAACCGTCTCAAGCCGGACAATCCCAGCCTCAGCCTGGGGACGGTCTACCGTAATTTAAACCTGTTGGCAGAGGAGGGCTTGATCGTGCGGATGCCCTTCCCTGTAGACCGGTATGACGCCAATACAAAGCCTCACTCCCATTTTCTCTGCTGTCAGTGCGGCTGTGTCTATGATCTGCCGGTGCCCTATGACGAGGCCTTGGATCAAGCCGCCAGCTCTGCGAGTGGACATCAGATCCAGCGCCATGAGCTGCTATGCTATGGGATTTGTATCCATTGCCAGTCTCTCTCCGAGGAAAACCTCAACGAGCGCCCATGATAGAACTTCATGGGCGCTCGTTTGATCTGATTGTATGATTGCGCTTCCCCGCCCTATAATAGGCGGGGAAGTATGGGTCCGTTTAATCATTCAAATACTGCTTGACCAATTCCTGCAGCAGTTCGTCTCGGTCCAGCTTTCGGATCAAAGCACGGGCATTGTTGTAATTGGTGATATAGGTGGGGTCTTCAGAGAGGATGTAGCCGACGATTTGGTTGATGGGGTTGTATCCCTTCTCCTGAAGTGAGTTATAGACTGAGGTCAAAATTGCCTTGATCTCCTGGTCCTTCTCGTAGTTCAGGCTAAACCTGCGTGTATAGTCCATCTGCATAGCCGGTAACACCTCCCATTTGCATCCTGTTCACATTGTACCCGAATTTTGCCACTGTGTAAAGGGGGAGGAGGAGAAATTTCACGAACTTTTAAGATTTCACAGTCCAATGCGTACGAGTCAGTATTCCGACCAGGACTCAAAATAGCTGACCTTGCAGCCGGTAAACTGGATCTTATCGCTGCTGGCCGCTGCTCCGGCCTTCTCTAGGGCTGCTTGGAACGCCTGCTGGGTCAGCTTGTCCCCTGATGTACTGTCCTGGGCGCCCTGATGGACCGCCTGGAGGAATTGGTCCCGCTCGGCTACTGTAAGGTTCTCCGGTTTGAGGATGCGGTAGGTAAAGGAGTAGCCGGCCTCGGTGGTGGATACTTGGACGGCCTCCCCGAAGACATCGGCCTGCTGGTGTCCGACAGCCCAGCCGTGGCAGGTGGGGTCACACGGCTTGCCGGAGTAGACCTCGGCAGCCTTGGCCTGGTATTCCTCCAGACTGGCGGAGACCGTTTGACGGAGGAACTGAGCGTTGGGATCGCTGTCCGGGATGGAGGAGAGGACCAGTTCATAGAAGTAGGAGATGCTCTTGGTATAATCCTGTTCGTTATCCTGCGTGAATGCGGTGTGAACCGCACGATTGAAGTCTGCTACGGATTGGTTCTGCCACCCCTGCGTTTGGAGCGCCTGGATCAACTGATTGTACTGTTCTTTCGTATAATTACCTTCTGTAGACTCACCCTGACCTTCCTCCGTAAACAGTTCTGCAACGCCGTAGGCACTGGCCCCGTAGGACGGGTCCCACCAGTAGCTCAAGTTTGGCTTGACGGCGGTGATCTGCTTGGCGTCCAGCTGGGATAAAAGTCGGTTGAGTTGGGAGAGCAGATCCTTTTTCATGGTCTCCTCCTGCTTGAGGGTCTCCTCTTTCTTTCCGCTGAGGTAGGCCGACATCTCATCGTCCAGTTTTTGGAAGAGAGCATCCCGTTCTCCAACCGTAAGCTGGGCAGGATCGGTAAGGGCATAGTCAAACCAGTATTCGGCGTATCCACCGGCTACCAGTACCTGATCACCATAGATATCCCCATAGCGTTCATAGCAGGCCGAGCCACTGTGTTCCGGCATGCTGCTGCGGGTACAGGCGTTGTAGTGGAGCACAGAGCACTCTTCCCAGGTATAGCGCAGGGTAGTGTGGAAAAAGTCCGCGTTGGGGTCGTCCTCCGGCAGGTCGTCCGCATACAGAAGACGTTGAAAGGCATCTTCAACCTGGTGGTAGGCGTTCTCGTCCTCCCAGTCCAGGACCTTCCGGTTGAACGCCTCCACACTGAGGGTCTGATAGTCCTCGGTGCGGAAGGACGCGGCGATCTGGTAGTCCGCCTGGGTGTAATGCTCCCGCCTGGAGGAGCCGGAAGTGACCCGGTTGTGACTGCCGGAATGGCCCGTTGGACTGGAGGAGGGGGCGGGCTGTGCCGTACAGGCGGCCAGCCCCGCTGCCAGGGAGAGGACAATCACAAGGGCGCAGAGTTGGCGTTTCATGCGAGCTCCTTTCCGGCCTGGGCCACTTGGGTCACACAGCCCTCCCCATAGACATCCAGATAGGCTACTTTACAGCCGGTAAAGGAGATCTTATCGTTGGACAGGGCCTTTCCGGCCTCCTCCAGTCCGGCGGTGAACTGGGTCTCCAGCTCGGACTTGCTCATCTCCCGGAGGGACAGACCGTCCAGCACGTTCTTTGCCCCCTCCATGACCGCCTGGAGGAACTGGTCCCGTTCGGCTACGGTGAGGTTGTCCTGATCCAAAATCCGGTAGGTGAACTGGTAGTCCACCTGGAGAGCGCCGATAGAGACCTGTTCTCCAAAG
>JAAWBF010000156.1 GCA_022792555.1 Oscillospiraceae bacterium | reverse complement strand
GTAGCGCTCTTGTCCACCAGCGTCTTGCCGTCCACCTTTAAGGTGTTGGACTTTTCAGCGGGATCAATTCCCAGCGTATCCTTGATCTTGCCGGTGGCGCTCTTGATGGTGACGCTGTTCCCTGCGCCCTGGTTGTCGCTGAAGACGATGTTGCCGTCCTTCATGCTCACTCTGATCATAGAACCGGCGCTCACCAGCTCACCCTTGCTGTTGGTGGTCTGAATCCCATTCAGCTTGCTCTGAATGGCAGCCTGGAGCTCCTTTGGATTTTCGTAAACATCCAGATCGTCAAAGGTCAGATCGAAGGTACGGCCACCGCCGTAGCCCAGGGTCAGGGTACCAGATACTGTACTGAGCTCCTTCACCTCGTTCAAGTCGATTTCGCTGGCTGTAATCTTACCATCGGTGCCGCCTGCGCCAAATACGCCGCCTGCCGGAACCGTAAAAGTGGCTGCCTTTGCCAGCTGTTTGACACCCAGGAATTGAATGTCGCTGTTGGTCTTACCTGTAGCGGAGATCTTGTCGGCATTTTTGCCGTTGGTCGTGGTGGTTACCGCATTGTTAAAAAAGCTGGAACTGAGCAGGTTTGTGTCGGAGAGGTAAGAGGTGTACTTATTCGAAAAGTTCACCATTTTGTCGATGATGCTCCGGTAGGCCTCCATCTGCCAGCCTACTTTTGTGCTCTTCTGGTTCAGTTTGCTAATCTTCAGCTTATAGCCCGCGACCGCGTTTTCGATCATGGACTCAGTGTCCATACCGCTGGCCAGACCTGTGATGATATTGCGATTGCCGTAGATACTACTGCTGCTGCTAACACTGCTGACAGCCATAAATACCGCCCCTTTCATGGCAATTTCTGTAATATTTCGAGTCTCTTCACTGACATTTTTAAGAAAAAGAAAGATTTTTCAAGATCTCCCTCTATGTTTTTTTATCGACATGTAGTATAGTAAAGATAAGAGTTTACAGCAGTTTTTGTTTTTAGAGGAGAGATACACCGTGGCGCAAGTCATCGCAGTTACCAACCAGAAGGGTGGAGTCGGAAAGACTACCACCTCAGCCGCTCTTGTCTGCGGCCTGCACCAGCGCAAAGCCCGTGTGCTGGGGATTGATTTGGACTCTCAGGGCAATCTGGGCTTCACGCTAGGGCTGGACATCGGGGAATGCTCCACTATCTATGACGTACTCAAGGGGACGGTCTCCATTGAGCAGGCTATCGTCAGTACGGAATATGGGGACATTCTGCCCTCGGACATTATGCTCTCGGCGGCAGAGGTGGAGTTCACTGCCCCCCGGCGGGAGTTTATGCTGGACGAACAGATCGCGAAGGTGCAGTCCAAGTATGACTTTATTATCATCGACACTCCACCCGCGCTGAACATTTTGACTGAAAACGCCTATGTGGCCTCTGACGCACTCATTGTACCTATGGAGGCCGAGGTTCTAAGTCTAGTTGGGATTACTCAGCTCCAAGAGACCATTGAGACCGTTCAGCGCTCCTTCAATCCCAATTTGAAGGTTCTGGGCATTCTGCTCAACAAGTTCAACCCCCGTTTTACCCTCTCCAAAGAGATCCTAGAGCTGGCCGAGGAGGTAGCTCGCCAGCTCAACACCCAGGTATTTGAGAGCAAGATCCGCCGGGGGGTCGGAGTGGCCATGGCCCCGGCCCACGGCCAGAGTGTTTTAACGTTTCAGCCCAGGTCCAAGCCCGCCCAGGACCTTCAGGCCGTTGTCAGTCTGGTGGCCGGCGACCGCTTTCCCCTATCGTCTGATTAGGCTTTGTTAGAAAACCGTCAAAATGCCAAAATAAGAACGCCGCTGTCCGACAGCAGATGAGCCGGCGTCCAAAAGGAGGAAGCCCAATGGCAGCAAATAAAAAAGGGTCCGGCACCAGCAAAACGGCACACGTTATGAACCTGCTCAATAAGCACCGGGAAACGCCCCCTGCCGGGGATGCCCAAGAGAGCACACCACCCGCCGCAGGGGAGCCGGCAGACACCGCCGCAGAGGTTGTACAGACGAACACCCCCACCGCCTCCCCCGTGGACACCATACAGCAGGACACCCAGGCCGCAGAGCAGATAAAGTCCGCCTTGGAAGACGCACTCGCCCACGAGCTGGACCCTGTCCAGCCCCCGAAGTCCTCCGAACCAGAGCCCACACCGCCTCCCAAGCCGGAGCCGGTCCTCCCGCAGGCGTCTGTGCCGCCTCAACCGGAACCCATGCCAGAGCCTGTGCCTGATCTGCCGGAGTCCCCGCCGCAGCCCGCACCAGAGCCGGTCTCCAACCTGCCAGAGCCTGTATCCAGCTTCACCGCCAGCCCGCCAGAATCCGAGCCTGTCCCGCAGCAGTCGGAGTCTATCACCTCTCCACCGGACCTGGAACAGCCCCTTCGTATGTCCAAACCGGACAAGGAGGACGCACAGAATGGAGACGAAGTCACCTATGTCAATGTCATGCAGATCTTGGTGGAGGAGAAAGCCGAGAAATATATGCAGCTCTTCGGCCTATGCTGCTGTCCCCGCTGTGTCATTGACGTGAAAGCGTTGGCACTCAACAATCTGCCTCCCAAGTATGTTGTAATGCGCAAGGGGGATATGGTCCCCCGGATTACCGTCTATGAGGGGCGGTATAACGCCGTTATCACTGCCCAGCTCATGCAGGCCTGTACGGCAGTCCAAAAGGCCCCCCACCACAGCCGGAAATCGTAGAGAACGCGGGCACGCGTATCGAAAAAGTGCGGGCACTTTTTCGATCAGGGTCGCGGCCCAGCCGTGTGTGTCCTGCCGTACACACCGCCATGAAAAACAAATGAGATCTTGATTCGCGCCTGTAAGCGCGAACTCTGAGAGGTTTTTTTGATCGTCTGAGGCGCTCCTGTTATGTTACGGGAGCGCCTTTCTGTTATGGATAATGGCGTTT
>JAAWBF010000155.1 GCA_022792555.1 Oscillospiraceae bacterium | reverse complement strand
GGAGCGCAACAAACCCTCAAAAATGCCTGTGGAATGGTACGCCTGAAGGGACTCGAACCCCTGACCCACTGCTTAGAAGGCAGTTGCTCTATCCACCTGAGCTACAGGCGCGTATGGAGCGGGTGATGGGAATCGAACCCACGCGACCAGCTTGGAAGGCTGGGATTCTACCATTGAACTACACCCGCATGGGCGCTGAACCATTCAACTGAATCAGCGGTGCCTATTTTACCATAATCAATCTAAATATGTCAAGGGGGAAAAGCCAGTTTTCCCAGAATTTTTTCCAGGACGAATTATGTTTGATTATACTGCCTTTTCCGTCCATAGATGATTTGCCACCTTTGGCGGAAAAGACGTGTACTAGGACAAGTCATATGACCCGGTTCTTCGGCGGACGGAGTGACTGCTACCCCAGCTCCTTATCACAAAAGGCACAGCAGTCCACACCGCCGTTCTGTTTGACCAGTGGGGGGAGATAGGGGTCGGTCTGGGTAATACAGTTTGGATTGCTGCATAAGGGGGTAGTGCCGATCTCCACTGGGCTGGGCCGCCAGCGGGACTGGTTCGCCAAATCAGTCAGCAGGGCCATCCGGGCGAACATACCAAACCTGGCCTGGTCAAAATAGACAGCTCTGGGATCATCATCCACATCAATGGCGATCTCATCCACTCTGGGGAGAGGATGCATGACCAACAGATCTTTTCTGGCCCGCTCCAGCTTCTGCCGGGTGAGAATGTAAATCCCCTTGTTCCGCTCGTACTCCAAAGGGTCCACAAAGCGTTCACGCTGAATGCGGGTCATATAGAGCACATCCAACTGTGGAATAACTGTTTCAAGACCTGTGACCTCTACATTCCACAGGTCACGCTCCTTCATAAAAGCGCGCATATAGGCAGGAATGGCCAGCTCGCGGGGAGAGATGAGGTAAAATTTTACATTGTCAAATTTGGCCAGGGCCTTGATGAGGGAGTGAACCGTGCGCCCATTTTTTAGATCGCCGCACAGGCCAACGGAAAGTCCATCTACCCCGCCCCGCAGACGGGTGATGGTCGTCAGATCAGCGGTGGTCTGGGTGGGGTGCATATGGCCGCCGTCTCCCGCATTAATGATAGGCACGTCCGAATAGAGGGAGGCTGCCTTGGCCGCGCCCTCTCTGGGATTGCGCATGACAACCACGTCGGCATAGCCAGATACCATTTTAATGGTATCCTTCAGGGTCTCACCCTTGGCTACCGAGGATGACCGGGGATCGGCAAAGCCAAACACCGTTCCACCCACCCGAAGCATTGCAGTCTGGAAGGAGAAGTTCGTCCGGGTGGAGGGCTCATAAAACAGACTGGCCATGACCTTGCCACGGCAGGCGTCCATAAAATCGGCGGGGTGGTCCATAATATCACTGCACCGCCGGTACAGCGACTCCCACTCCGCCCTGCTTAGATCCCCAAAATCGATCAGATGCCGCATTCCTCATCCGCCCCGTTTCTGAATACTCGGCCCGCTCCCTCTTTGAGGAAACGGTATTCCACATCCTATTTTATTTTTCGAGCTATGATACCATATTTTGCGCCAGGCGGCAAGAGTGAAAACATGGTTTTTACCTGTCTTTTTTTCAGAACTGCAGATCTTGTGACTGGATACAGCTTGGGTGACGCCTGACTTCCAAATCCTGTCCCGCATAGCAGGCCATCTGGGCGGTCATGCTAACCGCTAGATGTAGGAAGGAGGCGGTCAGCATCGTACAAGTATTTTGGTATTTTATTGTCTACAGCTTTCTTGGATTTCTCCTTGAAGTACTCTTTGCCCGAATTACCCGTCAGTCCAAACGGGATCGAAAGTGTCACTATTTTCTTCCTCTTTGTCCGGTTTATGGTGTTGGGATAGTACTCGTCCTGTCCTTGCCGGAGCCAGTGCAGCATAGCCCAGTTCTGTTTCTTCTCTGTGCCGGCCTCACCGCCACTGCTGTTGAGTATGGGATGGCCCTATTCTATGAGCGGGTGATGGGAGTGTCCTTCTGGGACTACTCTGCTCTGCCCCTCCACCTCCACGGGCGGGTATGTCTCCTCTTCTCCTTTTTCTGGGGCGTACTCTCTCTTCTGGCAGTCTACGGTGTCCAGCCTGCTGTGGCCACGCTGGTAGAAGCTATCCCGTCCTCCTGGGTTGTCCCTGCCGTCCTCTTTTTCTTGTTGGATCTATGCTTTACCCTCTGGGTACTCCGCCGGTCCCACAGTACCGAGGCCCTGCGCTGGTATCTCCGCCCAGCCTGGCGTCGGGTCTCAAAATAGGGTGTTTCAAAAGAAAAGCCCTTTGACCTCTGGCTTTTTAACAGAAATTCATGGAATGTTAAGAAACGGCCTCTCCTGTCTCTGGTATACTATATCTAGACCTATTCTACCTCCTGTTCGGAGGCAGAACAAAGAGAGAGACGGAGGTGCCTTTTATGGTAGAAACCCCGCAACGCCGCCGCCCTGTTCAGCAGCGGGACCGCCTGCCCCGGTCGGTCCCCATTCTGGCGGCGGTGGTCGCGGTACTTTTGATTGTCAAGGGTATCCTAGTTCTAGTGGGCTGGCCGTTGAAACCAGAGGAGCCAAGTCAAATGCAGCTTGAAATTCCAAGCTGGATTGATCAACAGCTTTTACCGGTCAATCCCTATTCCCGGCCTGGAACCCCGTTGGAGGAGATCAACGGCGTTGTGGTCCACTATGTCGGCAATCCTGGAACCACAGCCAGCCAAAACCGCAATTACTTTGCCGGATTGGCCCAGCAAACACAGGAGCCCTATACCTCGGTCAGCAGCCATTTCCTCATCGGCCTGGAGGGGGAGATTTTGCAAATTGTCCCTCTGGACGAGATCTCCTACTGCTCCTATCCTAGAAATGGGGACACAGTGGCCATCGAGTGCTGCCACCCAGATGACACTGGAGCCTTTACGCCAGAGACCTACGAGTCCCTGCTGCGGCTGGTCCGCTGGCTGATGGACGAGTGCCATCTGGATACCAGTCAGATCCTGCGGCACTATGATGTGGTGGGCAAGGAGTGTCCCAGGTACTTTGTACAGAACCCAGAAAGTTGGGATACTTTTTTGACCGACTTGGAGAACCTGGAAAAGGTTAACCTTGGGGAATAATACGCGTTTCTTTTATGGAAAATTTACTAAATACGCCATAAAACCCCTGTCTTTTGGCAGAGGGCTATAAGGCGCTTCCCTCGCCCTGTTTTTGTACTTCATCGTACACAAAACACTCCCCCCGGCTTTAGCCGTGGGGAGTGTCAAAATGTTTTGCGGCCTGTCTGACTTGTTGCCAGACAGACCGTTTTTCGACAGACTGGAAGCTCCCCAGCCTTTACGGGCTGGGGAGCTTATGTATTATAGTGCTTGCTTGAGGGCCTGGGCGAGCTGATCGGGACAGGAGGTAGGCTTTCCGCCGCAGCAGATGCCATCCAGCCGCTGGATGGCGTCCTCAACCTTCATCCCGGCGACCAGCCTTGAAATCCCCTGCAAATTGCCGTTGCACCCGCCCAGCACCTGGAGGGAACGGATCACGCCCTCCTCGACCTCCACAATCATCATCTGAGAGCACACCCCCTGGGGGCGATATTGAATGGTCATAGAGAAAAATCCTCCTTTTTGTACCATAAAAACAAGATTGTACTACCTGTTATAGGGTGAGTACCCGGTGTAGGATGACAGCCATTTCCACACGGGTGATGGAGCCCTTGGGATTCAGCCGATGGGCATCGTCCCCCTTGATGGCCCCGGCCTGGACGAGGGCTGCCATCGCGCCCTTGGCATAGTCGGCAGTGGCGGCGCTGTCCTGGTAGGTGTCCAGAACGGTAAGATTCCCCGCTGGGAGTGTTCTGCCAGTCTTTTCAACTGTGCGCTGAATCAGAACCATGGCGTCCTCGCGGGTGATGGGGCCTGTGGGGTTGAAGTTCCCCTGGGAGCCCTGGGCGATGCCCAGGGCCTTGGCCACAGCGATGGCCTCGGCATAATAGCTGTTAGGGGGGACGTCAGAGAAGTTATCCGCCGTACTGCCGGACAGGTGGAAGGCCCGGTAAAGCATGAGCATAAAGTCTCCCCGTGAGATAGAGGCGGCGGGCATAAACTGTCCGGTGGCGTTACCGTTGACAATCCCGGCCTGAGAGAGGAAATCTACCGAGGGCGCACCCCAGCCGTAATTCCCCATATCCCCAAATCGCTGGGAGGTGGTGGGCGGGGTCACCTGGATTTGAATGATACCGCTGAATTCGGCCCGGTTGACATCAAAGCCGGTATAGGGGATGGTGACAGAGCCGCTGAATCCAGCCTTGGGCAGAAAGGCCACACTGGACAGGTTGGGGGTTCCGTTCCGGTGGTAGGCCACCGCAGGGCGGACCAGTGCGCTGTAGTTCACAGGATCCTGATAGTCCTGATAGAGCTTTCCATAGGCGGTGTTGGGGAGGTTGAAGTTCACATAGGAGAGAGCCCCGGCGCCTCTGGCCTCGCAGGCTCTGACGAAATCGGCGGTCTGGAAGAAGACGGGGGACCCGTCGCTCTGGTAGACGATGATGGAGGCGTCCTGTACGGCCTTGACCTCGATGGATACCGTCCCATTGAAGGTAACCCGATTGGCATTGCGGGCCGAGAAGAGGATGGTTACCGTGCCGGAGAAGCCTTGGGCCGCTACGAAGGAGATGTTGTCAAGACCGGGGTTCTGGCTGCGGTAGTATTTGGTGGAGCCCACCACAGCAGTACCCGGATTGGAGGGATTCTGGTAGTTGAGGTAGAGGGTCCCCTTCTTGGCGTCCGGGAGGGTGAAGATGACATATTCCAGATTGCCCCCTACGACATTTTTACAGTAGGTATTAAAGTCGGAGGAGCGGAAGGCCGCCGGTGTCCGCCCGGTGGTGGAGTAGGTCACATCCCCCGCCCCGCTGCCCACATAGATCTTGACCGTTCCGGAGAGGGTGGCTCCGCCGGTGCTCCGCCCGGTAAAGGAGAGATCCACCGTTCCGCTATAGCCGCTGGCCGGCAAAAAGGTCACCTGGTCTAGATAGGCCGAGGAATTGCGGTAATACCTGGTGGTACTAGAAACCGCGCTGCCGGTATTGCTGTTGCTCTTATAGTTATAGTAGAGGGTGCCATATTGCCGGTTGGGCAGGGAGAAGGTGACGTAATCCAAATCCGTGCCCGTTTTGGCGATGCAGAAGTCGTTAAAATCCTGGTCGTTAAAGGTGACAGGCGCCCCGTTCTGGGTGTGGTAGGTGACGGTGGTTCCGTTCCGGCTGACTACAATCTCCAGCGTGCCGGTAAAGGTGCTGCCGCCATTGTCTACCCCAGTGAAGGGGATGCTCACCGTGCCGGTATAGCCATCCGCCGGAACAAAGGTAACGCTGGACAGACGGGGACTACCGCTGCGGTAGTATTTGATGGTGTTGGAGACCACACTGTCATACCCGCCGCTGCTGTTGTACTGGTAATAGAGGGTCCCGCGGGAACCGGCGGGCGGGGTGAACTGGATAAAAGAGAAGTTGGAATAGCCCCGGTTTTGTACATAGCGGTCAAAGGCGTCGTTATCCAGAGTCAAGGGGGTATTCAGGCCAGTGGAGTAGGTCACTTTATTGACCGACCCAACTGTAATGGCCACATTCCCGGTAAAAATCGTGTTTTTGTCATCCCGCCCGATGTAGGGGATTGTCACCGTACCGCTGAAATTGCTGTTGGGGACAAAGCTTACCATAGACAGCTGATAGCTCGATCCATTGTAGTAGTAGGCGTTGGATGTATTCACCTTATGTCCATAGCCGCCGTTGCTGCGGTAGTCATAGTAAAGGATGCCGCTTGTTGGCAGAGAGGGGAAGGTGACATAGTTCAGCGGGCGGCCCAGCAGATTGGTACACACCCGGTTAAAATCCTCCTGGCTGAAGGTGACTGGGGTTTGGCTCCCCACAGTATAGACAATGTCTGCCGCCTTGGGGGCCGTCACTGTCACCTTGCAGGTTGGCTTGTAGGTGGTCTCCTTCCCGTTTACCGTGACGACAACCGTCGCTGTGATGGTCGCATCTCCAGGCAGGACCGCTGTCACAACGCCGGTACTGCTGTTGACCGTGGCGCAGGCCGTATTATTGCTCGCCCAGGTGATCGTCGTTCTCGTAGAAGCCGCAGGGGTCCCTGTCACACTCAAGGTCTCGGTCTTGCCTACCCCAAGGGACAGGGAGGTCTTATTGACCGCGACATTTGTGACGGTAACGCTACAGACAGCGGTTTTCTTGCCGTCCAGCGTGGTGGCCGTAATGGTACAGGTCCCGGCGCTGACCGCCGTCACCAGGCCGTCCAGCAGACCAACGGCAGCCACCTTTGGATTGTTGCTGGTCCAGTTGACAAGCTTGTTGGTCGCATTGGCGGGCGCTACAACGGCGGTAAGCTTGGATGTATTGCCGACGGCGAGGGAAAGGGTGGTCGGGGAAACTGTAACACCCGTTACAGCAGTACTGGTGGGGAGCACTGTCACCACGCAGCTTGCAGTTTTTCCGCCGTCCTCTGTCGTCACGGTAATCAGAGCCTGGCCGGCTGACTTTCCGGTCACAAGTCCGGTCTTTGCATCGACTGTCGCAACATCCAGTTTATTGCTGGTCCAGGTGACAGCCTGATTTGTGGCGTTTCCAGGCTGGACTGCCGCCGTGAGCTTTTTCTGCCCGTTCACAGATACGGTAGCAACAGCAGGGTTAATGGATACGCTGGTAACAGAGATAACCGCTGGCACCGATGGACTGGGGGGCGGCGTTGGTGTCTGAGTAGGGGTGGGGGTGGGATCTGGCGTTGGGGTCGGTGTTGGGGTCGGCGTTAGGGTCGGCGTGGGGGTCGGCGTGGGGGTCGGTGTTGGGGTCGGTGTTGGGGTCGGCGTTGGGGTCGGCGTTGGGGTCGGTGTTGGGGTCGGCGTGGGGGTCGGCGTTGGGGTCGGCGTGGGGGTCGGATCCGGAGCCGGCGTGGGGGTTGGGTCGGGTGTTGGAGTTAGCGTAGGATCTGGATCTGGAATGGGATCTGGAGAGGGATCCGGTTTCGGAGATTCGCTCTCGCCCGGCTCCTCTCCAGTTTCCTGCATCACCATCGTTCTGGACCGGCTTGCCGAAGTCTCTTCTGTCTGTGTATGATCTGCTCCGCCAGTGCTGTACTCGCCTGCCAGCGCACCAGGTATAAGCCCAACGGTCAGCACAACAACTAGCACAGCGGAGAGAATACGGGATAAGACGCGGGATTGGTACATACAAAAGACTCCTTCCATAAAAAATGGATTTCCTACGGAATATGCTGCTGTATGGGGTGGGCTTGGAGGCCAGAGGCTTTCTCACCTCCCTATTCATAAAAACGCTGCAGCGGCGAAAAAGTTTCCTGTTCTGAAGAAAAAAATGGGGTATGTACAAAGAGTCCGGCGTACCGGACTCTAGATGAATTATTCGGCGGTGTAGTTGTCGAAATAGCCCTGGAGGAAGACGATGGGGGTGCCCTTATCGCCGCTGCCGGAGGTGAGATCGCACAGGGAGCCGATGAGGTCGGTGAGCCGCCGGGGGGTGGTGCCTTGGGCGGCCATCTGGCCCACCAGGCTGCCGTCCTTCTTCTGGATCTCAGCCTTGATAGCGTCCCGCAACGCCTCGCCGGAGAGACCGGCAAACTGATTGTCTGCCAGGTATTTGAGCTTCAACTCGTTGGGGGTTCCCTCCAGGCCGGGAGTATAGGCCGGGGAGACCACCGGATCAGCCAGCTCCCAGATCTTGCCCACCGGGTCCTTGAAGGCCCCGTCGCCGTAGATCATGACCTCCACATGCTTTCCGGTCTTCTCCAGCATGACCCGCTGGATGTCCTCTACCAGGCCCTGGCTGTCCCGCGGGAAGAGCTTAATCTTGTCCTCTGTGGCCTTGTTGGAACCCAACAGACCATACTTGGGGTTATAGCCGCTCCCCTCCACCGGGGCGGTGAGCAGCTCGTCCAGACCGAAGACCCGCTCGGCTCCGGCAGCGCGGAGCAACCGCTTGGTCCGCGCCCGGGTGTGGATGTCACAGGCCAGAACATTTTTGGTATAGGGGAGGATAGCGCGGGGGTCATTGGCAAATACAATTTCCACCTCGGCCCCGCTCTCCCGGATGAGCTGGCTGTAGTAGTCCACGTAATCCACCCCGGTAAAGGGGTGCAGACAGGTCCCGAAGAGTTCCCGGTAGCGCTCCAGGGAGAGGACATCCCGGTAGGGGTCCACCCCCTTCTCGTCCATGACTTCTGGATCTACCAGGTGATTGCCCACCTCATCAGAGGGATAGCTGAGAAGGAGCACCACCCGCTTGGCCCCCTTAGCGATCCCCCGCAGGCAGATAGCAAACCGGTTCCGGCTCAAAATAGGGAATACAACCCCCACGGTATCGCCCCCCAGCTTGGCCCGCACATCGGCAGCGATGTGGTCCACCGTGGCGTAATTGCCCTGGGCGCGGGCAACAATGGCCTCGGTCATGGCGATAATATCTCGGTCCCGGATTGAAAAGCCGTCCTCGGCGGCGGCCTCCAGCACGGACGTGGTGACGATAGACACCAGGTCGTCCCCGTTGCGGATGATGGGAGCACGAATTCCTCTTGATACAGTGCCAACCATCCGGCTCATGTGGCAACACTCCTAAATCTTGTATTTTTATAGCAATCAGCAAAAAGAATAGAACCTTGTCTTCCCTCCCCGCTGAGGGGGGTGAAGACCGTGTCCGCAATTTTGAAGGTTGCTATCGTTCCAGGGGTACCTAGTACTTCCCCAGTGTACCCGCGCTGCAGCACACCGCAACGCATGTTATATTATACAGGAAAAGACCTGGATTGTAAAACAAAAAAGTGTGACGTTTTTCTTTCCCGCTGCAGAAAGTCCCCCAATGTCCACTCTCAAATAGGAACAGACATTGGAGGACCTGTTTAGAGCCGTTCTTAAACTTGCTGATACTGCCTCCACCCCCTTCGGTGGTGGAGACAGGTAAGCACGCTATTGCTATTTTGAGAATTGCTCCCTTATTCTCCCTCTATTCTCCCCTCTGCCGTTGTTTCAAAAACGGCATTAATATTCATAGTGGGGAGTGTGATAGGAGATAGATCGGGCTGAGACGTAATCAGGCAGATCTGGCTGCGTAAGTAGGGGAACAGAATCGCTAGAGTATTTTTCTTCAACAGGGTCAGCCGGGTTTCCCTGTCCTCCTCCTCACAGGAAAAGAGGCCGCATATCACTACATCTGTGTGGAGCAAACTGTCGTCCTCATCCTTGACCGTACAGGTCAGTTCAACGGTACACTGGGTTTCGGTCTCATTAAACCTGTAGTTCCGCTGGAATTCCACAGTCAACGACGCGCTGTCAATGGGGGCCTCGGTGCGCCAAAAGGAGAGCTCCTTGACATACAGGCGGTCTAACTTTACCACGGATTCCTGGGGAGATTGTACTATCATTTCATACCTCACTAAATAAACGCGCTATGCGCAAAGCAGCTCCGTTTCCTGTTGGTTACGGAAGCATACGTTGGATTGTGCCAAAAACGGGGGTTTCTCGTTGCGGTACGGCACAGAGGGGGCGGCATGTACTGCTGCTTTGTCCCGCAGCTGCGCAACAGAGGTTCCCAACGTGTTAAAAAAGGTCTCATCATCCAGTTGAGACAGACCATGATCAAACAATGCCAGTGCCTGTTCCATTGTCAGATCTTGAAAAAAATTCAAAATAAACCACCATTTCTATACTCTATACGACGATGTCCAGATCACAGATCAGATTCTGATCCTTCAAACAGAGCATGGTGCAGTTCGGTGTAAACGACTTGGGATAGCGATGGCCGCCGTTCCTGTATACATCGCTGAGGCAGGAAATATAGACCGGCTTAATCACTGCATGAAAATGAAATAGCTTACACATATAGTCTATCGCAGCACAGTCTAATTTCCCAGGCTCCAGATACGTCTCCTTCAGCGCAATTCCCTGTGCCTGCGCCCGACGGCAGGCCTCCTGAAAATATCGGGTGCGGCATTGATGGAACAGGTCACGCATGTCCTCCTGATCAAAATCAAGTATTTGTGCTTGTTCGATCTGAACCGTTGCCTTCATGACGCAGGGGTGTGGATACTTCTTAAATAATTTTGCCCATTTAGCTGCATTTTTATTCGCAGCACAGGACTTGCTGCCAGGCTTATCAATAAAAAAATAGACTCCTGTCCCTGCCCACTCATTGTCTTTATTGCTTGACTTAAATTGGCCCTCAGTCTGTATCTTCTGCGCATTTTCCAAGCTTGTTCCATGATAACACTCGTATGTATCTACCGTATTTGTATTCATCGTATTATCCAATCCTAAAGTACTACCATGTTTTCTACCTCTTAGCTATCGCCCGCCCTGTTCAGTTTACCACAGCGGGGGATCCCTTGTCAATCGGCACGGCCCCCAGACAGCCCGGTATGTTTCAAGGGAACGGGCCAGTGAGGACACTGGCCCCTACGCATTGTGTGGGGGCAGAAGTCGTAGGAGCGGACTGGGGCCGCCCGCCTGTTGGTTCATTGCCGCAGACACAATCTGAAATCGTATGGGCCGATGTCCCCCATTGGCCAGGCATTTGAGCTTGTGAATACAGGCTCTAAGCCCTCTGGGCGATCTCGTGCCGTTTAGGACCGGTGGAGACCGTCTTAATTGGCACACCGATGCGGGCCTCCAGGAAATCCACATAATCCCGTGCGGCCTGGGGGAGCTTTTGATAGTTGGTGATGCCACGGATGTCGCAGTGCCAGCCAGGGAGGGTCTCGTAGACCGGCTTGGCCCGGTCCAAGAGGGCTGGGACAGGGAAAACATCGGTCACGGTTCCGTCAATCTCGTACCCGGTGCAGACCTTGATCTCATCCAAATAGCCCAGGCAGTCAATGGCGGTGAGGACCACTTCTGTAGCCCCCTGGACCATGCAGCCATACCGGGTGGCCACAGCATCAAACCAGCCCACCCGGCGGGGACGTCCGGTGGTGGCGCCGTACTCGCCGGCGTCTCCGCCCCGACGGCGGAGCTCCTCGGCCTCTTCACCAAATAACTCACTGACAAAGGCTCCAGCCCCCACGGCACTGGAGTAAGCCTTTGTCACCGCTATAATATCGGTCAAAGCGGTGGGGGAAATCCCAGCCCCCACGGTGCCAAACCCGGCCAAAGTATGGGAGGAGGTCGTAAAGGGGTAGATGCCAAAGTCGGGGTCCTTCATGGAGCCCAGCTGGCCCTCCAGCAAAATACGCTTTCCCTCCCGGAGGGCGGTGTGGATGTAAGTCACGGTATCTCCCACATAGGGCCGGATGACCTCCAGGTAGCCCATAAGCGTATCAAAGAGAGCCTCAGGGTTCAGGAGAGGCTTGTGGTAGAGGTGCTCCAGCATGACATTTTTTACAGCACAGACCGCTTCCAGGTGTTCCATTAGGCGGCTCTCCTGGTACAGATCGGCCACTTGTACCCCTAATTTGGCGTATTTATCGGCGTAAAAGGGTGCAATACCCGACTTGGTGGACCCAAAGGCATGGTTTCCCAGCCGCTCCTCCTCATAAGTATCCAGTAGGACGTGATAGGGCATAACCAGCTGGGTACGCTCCGAGATCATGAGACGGGGTACGGGGACTCCGCTTTCCCGGAGGGTATCCAGCTCCTTCACCAGAGCGGGGACATTCAGCGCAACGCCATTACCGATGAGATTGGTGACATGGGGGTAAAAGACACCGGACGGGAGCTGATGAAGGGCGAATTTCCCATAGTCACAGATGATGGTGTGACCTGCATTCGCCCCACCCTGAAAGCGGATGACCACATCAGAGGCCTGTGCCAGCAGATCGGTTATTTTCCCCTTGCCCTCATCACCCCAGTTTGCACCAACAATCGCCTTGACCATAAAAAATTCCTCCAAGCTCGCACAATACGCCTCTCTAGCAGTTCTTGCCTGTCTTCACCCCTTGGGGGTGAGACAGCTCTTATCCAGGGCAGTATTGCCGGAATGCGTGAGATCGGTCCTGCCGTTCCCACAAAATACGAGCTATTATACCCCAAGGAAGTGGGAGATGCAAGAGAGAATTTTCCTTTTTTAGGATTTTTCTTGTTTTTTCTGGTCGCAAACCGGCGCAGGAAGGGGAAGCGAGAAGACAGCGATCCCCTCGGCATATGGGGCAATGGTATAGAGCGGATAGTAGATAGCCAGCCCCTCCTGGGTGCGGTAAAAGCGGTTGGGATCGAAGTAGGCATCCAGCAGCGCAGGCCAGTCGTCGTAATAGAGGGTCTCACCGGCGGCGATACGGCTGTGTGCCTCTTCATGGAGGGCGGCCAAAACCTGCTTTTTCCACCGGCGGTCTGGAAAAAAAGAGGCTAATGTTCGGGGGATTCCGGCGGGCAATGTCCAGGTGTCGGCATGGCGGACGGTCAGACCGTGGGCACCTCCGGCGTATTCGTAGGCGTCTAGGTAGAGACTGAGCAGATTCTCATCCTGATAGGTTACAGTAAAATCCAGGACAGCTTCCCAAAGGACACAGGGCCGCCCCTGCTTCCGGGCCGCCTGGGCAGCTTCACAGGCATTTTGATACAGCGCCCCCTCCCAGCGGTTTTGCCACAGTCCCGCCATACGCTGGTAACAGCGGTTCATTCGGCGCAGTCCGACCCGGTCCTCGGGCAGCTTAGGCCAGCGCAGGGAGAGGGTCAGAACAGCCTCTCCCTCCCACTTAAGAACCCGCTTCCAAGTCCCAGCCTCCACAGTAATCAGGGGTGCTTGTGTCCCTTTCATGCCAATACCTCCCTATAATCTTCTCTCTCCCCCGCTCCGGGAGGGAACATGCAGTCTATCTTATGTTCCGGTAAGCGCCGGGGTGCCGGAGGCCCGCAGGTCATCCCGTCAGATTCCTTTTGAAAAATTCCAAGAAACAGGTTTACTTTCACACATCACTTTGATAAAATAAGGAAAGAGACCCATCCGTTCCAGGGACGTGGGAAAACGGCGGCATTTGCCCGGAGGTGTACATGAGCAAACAGACAAAACGAGCCCGCAGCGATATTTTATATCAAACCATTCTTGACCTGAAAGACTTGGATGAGTGCAAGAAATTCTTCTCTGACTTGTGTACGGTGGCCGAGCTGCGGGCCATGGAGCAGCGGTTTGAAGTGGCCCTGCTTCTGAGTGATGGTATGATTTATAACGACATTTTGGAGCGGACTGGGGCCAGCAGCGCCACCATCAGCCGGGTAAACCGATCCCTCCAGTATGGGGCGGACGGATATCAGACGGTACTGCCCCGCATCAAGGAGCGGCGGAAGCATGGGGAGCTATGAATTTCTGGCCGGATGCTATGACGGCTTGACCACCGATGTCGATTATGAGGGGTGGGCGGATTACCTGGAAAAGCTCTTCGCCAGAGCGGGACGGGAGATTCACACCGTATTGGACCTGGCCTGCGGCACGGGCAGCCTGACCCAGGTGCTCGCCCTGCGGGGCTACGAGATGATAGGGGTGGATCGCTCAGAGGATATGCTGGCTCAGGCTGTGGAGAAGAGCCGGAGCCTGCCCCTTCCGCCTCTCTTTCTCCACCAGTCTATGGAGCAGCTGGATCTGTACGACACCGTGGACGCCTGTGTCTGCTGTTTGGACAGCGTCAACTATGTCACAAAGCCCCAGCGCCTGGCCAAAGCATTCCAGCGGGTCCATCTGTTCCTCAATCCAGGCGGGCTTTTTGTGTTTGACATCAACACCCCGTTCAAGCTCAAGGCCATGGACGGGCAGGTCTTTTTGGACGAGACCGAGGACCTCTATTGTGTCTGGCGGGCGGAGTACGCCCACCGGCAGCGGATCTGCACCTACTACATGGACCTCTTCCGCCGGACCCAGGGGAATCTCTGGATCCGGGGGGAGGAGCTCCACCAGGAGTATGCCTATGAACCTGGCGAGCTGGAGGAGCTGCTCCAGGCTGCCGGCTTTGTGGATCTGCGTCAATATGGGGACCGGAAGCTCCGCCGGCCAAGGCCGGAGGAGGAACGGATCTTCTTCACCGCCTGTCCGGGAAAAAAATAGCAGCTTCAGCCGGGCGCCGTCCCCATAGAAGGCATCAAAGCCTTGCGCTCCAAAGGGACGAGAGTTTATCAGAAAAAATTAAAAAAGAGTATTGACATTCCAGGAGGATTTTAGTATAATAACTTTCGCCGCATGACCCAAGAGAGTGCGGTACGCGAAAGGGGAGCATAGCTCAGCTGGTAGAGCGCATGCCTTACACGCATGATGTCACAGGTTCGAGCCCTGTTGTTCCCACCATATGGCGTGGTAGTTCAGTTGGTTAGAACGCCGGCCTGTCACGCCGGAGGTCGAGGGTTCAAGTCCCTTCCGCGTCGCCAGATTCGCCTCTGTAGCTCAGTTGGTAGAGCAGAGGACTGAAAATCCTCGTGTCGTTG
>JAAWBF010000154.1 GCA_022792555.1 Oscillospiraceae bacterium | reverse complement strand
TGCCATAGAAGAGGACCTGGCCGGGTTGGCGATTGACCAGGAATACCGTCTGACCCTTTTGGAGCTGGGTGTGACGGGAGATTATGTTTAGTCCTTCCCCATGACGGGGAAGACAGGAGGAATTAACATGTTGTACAGAACTTTAAAACGCTTGATTGACCGCGGCCAGACCGCCGGTATGAGCGAAAAGCTGGATGTCTTTTACGCGGCAGACAAGCTCACGCAGGAGGAATATACCGCTCTGCTTGAACTGCTGGCACAGAGAAAGGTTTGATCTATATGGGAGGGGTATATGAACCGGTTTCAGATGAGTAAGGAGGCCGTCCTAACCGCTTTGGCGGTGGCAAGCGGCGCTGTCACCCGGCTGTTCGGGGGATGGGATATGACTTTGCAGGTCCTGGTTGGCTTTATGGCGGCGGACTATTTGACCGGGCTGGTGGTGGCCGGGGTATTCCGGTGCTCCACAAAAAGTATCACCGGTGCACTGGAGAGCAGAGCAGGGTTTCAGGGGTTGATGCGCAAGGGCGGTATTCTATTGCTGGTCTACTTGGCGGTGCTACTGGACAGAGCCGCCGGCGCGGATCTTATCCGCGGTGCAGTGTGCTGTTTCTTCATCGCAAACGAGGGGCTCAGTATTTTGGAGAACCTGGGGTTGATGGGCGTACCCTACCCGGATGTGCTCAAAAACGCCTTGGAGTTGCTGCGCAAGGAGTCCGACACGGGAAAGAGAGGTATCCATGACCAGACCTCCCATTGACCGGGCCTATCCCTGCCACCCGAACAACTACCAGGTTGGCCGGACCGCCCAGGTGCGCTATCTGGTGGTCCACTACGTCGGCGCCCTGGGGGGCGCCAGGGAGAATGCCAAATACTACAGCACAACGCCAGGCATCCAGGCCAGTGCCCACTACTTTGTAGGCCACGCCAGAGAGGGCGCGGCAATCTGCGCCAGCGTGGCGGAGACGGATACCGCCTGGCACTGTGGGCGCTCCGACGGGAATTACCGGCATCCGGCCTGCCGCAATGCCAACAGCATCGGAATTGAACTTTGCTGTCACCAGGATAGGGCAGGAAACTGGTACTTTGACAAGGAGACGGTGGATCAGGCCATTGACCTGGTCCGCGATCTCATGGATAGGTACAACATCGACACCAGCTGCGTACTGCGGCACTACGATGTGACGGGAAAATGCTGTCCCGCCCCCTATGTAAAGGACGAGGCAGCATGGAGCGCATTTCTGGCGCGGCTAGAGATACAGAAGAATCCATCCGAGATGTATGCCTTTTACGACCGGATGAATCCGCTCTACACCAGTTTGGACCAGGTGCCTGATTATTGGCGGGAGGAGACGCGCCGCCTTGTGGAGGCAGGGGTCATCCAGGGGGATGGGAAAAATCCCTTGTCCATCCGCCGGGAGGCCCTTCAGGCGATGGCCGTTATGGTGCGGTATTTGCAGAAAATGTGAGGAGTGATACGATGGCGGCTGTGAGTAATACAAAGGCCAGTACGCAAAAAACAGGCAGAAATGAGACGGCGGCATCAAAGCCGGCTAGGACGCAGACGTCCGGTGAGGAACAGCGTACCAGCCGTCCAAATGGGTACACAGAGACCTACACCGGCGGAAACGCGGAGCTGGACAAAGCCCTCAAGAACTACAGCGATCAGTACTTTGCGGCCAGAGAGGCCGGGGACGCCAGAGGAATGCGGGACGCCAATGACGCGGCCAATCAAGCCCGCAACCAGTATGGTTATCGGGCGGAGTACGCCAGTGAAGACATCGCCAAAGTGGCCGCGCAGGCCAGCAAGCAGTCCTCCAGCGGCGGTTCTGGGCGCTACGGGGGGCCCAGCGGCGAGGACATTGGCAGTTATCACACAGATGGCTATTACATAGACAGCGGCAGGGACCAGAATGTGACCCCCTTTGAGCGGGTAGAGCTGACCCGTCCCACCGATTATTCCAGCTATATTGAGGAGATGAACCGGGCCAAGCAGGCGGCCGCCCTCAATGAACTTAAGTCAGCCTATGATAAAAATGTCGCCGTGCTCAACCACAGCCGGGACCAGGTGGCCCCCGCCTACCAGCAGGCCAGAAACCAGATCGCAGGCACCAGCGAACAGGCAAAACGGCAGTTTGCCGAATATGCCGCCGCCCACGGGCTCAGCTCTGGCACCGGCGGTCAGGCGGAGCTGAGCCGACAGAATGCCCTGCAAAGCAGCCTCGGCCAGCTCAACCGCGAGGAGGCGTCCAAGCTGGCCGATCTGGAGTTTCAACGCGGTCAGCTGGAGACCGACTATAACAGCGCCATTGCCAAGGCCAAGGCGGATGGAGACTTCCAGCTGGCCAGTCAGCTCTACCAGGAGAAGGTCCGGGTGGATGAGGCCCTGCGGCAGATGCAGCTCCAGCAGGCCGACCTAGATTTTAAAACCTGGCAGGCCAATTACACCATGCAGCGGGATCAGACCGCGGACGAGCGGTATGCCCGACAGCTCCAGCTCCAGCAGGCCCAGTGGCAGCTGGAGCGGGAACAGTGGGACAAAAACTGGAATCTGGATCAAGAAAAATGGGCGGCGGAGCAGGAGCACTGGGATAAGAATTGGCAGCGGGACCAGGACCGCTGGGAACAGCAGTGGGCGGCCGATCAGGACCATTGGAATAAAAATTGGCAGCAGTCCCAGGAAAAATGGGCGCTGGAGCAGGACAGATGGGACAAGGAACAGGAGCACTGGGACAAAAGCTGGGAACGAGAGGGGGAACAGTGGACGGCCGATCAGCAGTGGAAACGGCTGGAGCTGCTGACCGAACAGCAGAAGCAGCAGGACGCTCTCAAGCAGCAGGCGTATGAAAACCAGATGGAGGCCGCCCAGTATTACGCCAAGTTTGGGGATTTGTCCGGCTTTCAGGCTATGGGCAAGGACACCACCCAGATGCAGACCTGGCTGGACGAGCAGAAAGCGTTACAACAGGCCAAGAAAACCGGAAAAACTACCTCCTCCCGCTCCAGCAGCTCCAAAAGCACCAAATCCTCCAACAACAAGAGTACCTCCGACAAATCGTCCAAGGGGCGCGGTGGGGATAAGACTAATCTGCCCAGCTTTAGCAGCTACAGTCAGGCAGCGGCCTATCTCAAGCAGAAGGGAATCAGTGCCGGCGGATTGATGACCCAGACCGAGTGGACAAGACATCGAAACAACAAATCTGACACCAGCGGTGCCAGCGCTTATCCAAATTATCAGAGCTACTTGAACGCCTTTATTCGGTATATGCTACGCTAAATTCTGAAGGATGACAAAAAACTCCGCTTCCATCCTGATCTGGAAGGACGGAAGCGGACGTATGAATTAGGTCTTTGTAAAGGCGTCCAACACAAGCTGGACCCCATGGGCCAGGAAAGCAGGCCGGTCCAGACCGGCAGCCTGGTTGAGATAGGTATTGCGCCGCTCAACAGCTCGCACAATACCAGAGATAGCGGCCCAAAAGAATGGTACCATATCCCGCACCGGCAGGTCTGAACGGACCACACCTTCCTGTATCCCCCGCTCTAAAAAGGCGGAGAGGATCTCGTTGATTTCATCCCCCGTTCGCTGGATATCCTGGAGGCCCTTGCTGCCCTGTGCATCGGGACTGATCTCCATCTCTCCTGAGATGGCGTTATAGGCGGTGGGGTTCTCACCATAAAAGCGGATGATCGCCTCACAGGCCGCATTGTAAGCCTCTACCCAGGTCTCATGGCCCTCTATGGCTTCACCCAGCTTTTTACGCAAGAGGATTAAGCCGTTGAGTAAAATCGCGCTGATAATCTCTTCCTTGCTCTGAAAATAGACATACAATGTGGCCTTACTGTACTCCGCCTCCCTGGCGATGTCATCCATGGTGGTCTTCTCGGTCCCTTTTTCCGAAAACAGCCGCTCGGCAGCGGCCAGAATGGAACCTCTGTGGAACTCTGTCAGTGCCTGCTTTTTGCTCATGCGGTTGCTCAACCCCTCCTATCATATTATGAAACACCCAGTTTAATAACGCAGATATGTTACCATTTCTATCATGTTTTTGCAAGTCCTTTTTAGAAAAATGGGCTGTATCTTTCTATCATTTTCATAGAAGATCTTCCCATTTCCGTGACAGCCAGGCAGGTTATCCTATCTGGCCGAAGGAGTCGAATTGCTGGCGGCTCCCGGAAAAGACGTTGAGGTCGATCCGCTGTTCCTCTCCCTGATAGCCCTCCAGACGGGCGCTGTGGGAATACTGCCAAAAACGCCAGCCCCGGCCCAAGGGCGCTATGACAGGGCTGCTGAACCAGAGCGGGTAGTCCCGATAGGCACCCCCGGACAGGTAAAGCCGGTAGGAGCGGTAGGTGACATATAAGATGGGCTTAACGCCGTAATGGGCTTCCAGCCGCTCCAGCAGAATATCCAAATTGGGCTGGACCTGGGCGCGGTCCTTGGGTGCTTGGAGATAGGGGCCGTAAAATTCCAGATCGATAACCGGGGGCAGAGCGCCGGGCGTATTAGGGACCTGCGCGATGAAGTTTTCTGCCTGAGTCTCCCCGGAGCTGTCGTAGCTGAAAAAGTGGTAGGCTCCAGGGCGCACGCCGGCTGCTGTGGCCCCCGCCCAGTTGTCAGCAAACCGCCGATCCTGGAGAGAGCTCCCCTCTGTGGCCTTGATGAAGGCAAACGAGACCCCCTGCTGCGCCAGCTTGGACCAGTCCACCACCCCCTGGTAGGCGGACACATCCACACCGAAAACCTCCCATTGCCGGGGCGCGGCCTCCTGGGGCATCAAGATGAGACCCCGCCACCGGAGCAGTGCCACAGACAAAACCAGCACCGCTGCTATCACCAGCATAAAGAGCACCATCCGCAGCAGCAGACGGAACAGCCAACGCACCAGCCTCACAGAACATCTCTCGCTGTCATAAAAAAACCTCCTGTGCCAGCCGGTCTAACACCCTCCGGCAGGGCCGGAAGAGAACCAGCGTCAAAACGAAATTGCCCACACAGTGGAGCAGATCGAAAGGAATCCCCTGGATCCAGTAGACCAGGGCATAGTGCCAGCCCTCCAGTGGGAGGTAGAGCAGGGCGCACAACCCGCCAAAGCTCAGTCCAAAGGCCCCAGCCAGCACCGCCCACCCTAAGACGGATTCCTGCCTCCGCAGCAAGTAGGCGAGAAAAACTAGCAGCGGCCAGACGTACAGATAATTCAGGGTCCAAAGATTGAGGCCCCAGAGCATCACCTCCAGAACCACAAAGACAAACACCGCCCCAAAGGCCCGCCGTCCCAGCACCGCGGCATAGACTAAAATTAATAGTGAGACCGGCTCAATATTGGGCAGCCAGGCCAGGGCCAGTTTTGTCACCGTCAGCAGGGCACCCAACAGCCCAACCACAGTTACCTGCCGGACACCTCCCCGTCCCTGTCTCAATAGCCTACGGTGAGGGTGAGCTCATAGCGCTCCCCGTCTGCAATGGGGGTGCTGTCTGCCCCAGTGTTTACCGGCTCTCCTCCCTTGGTCAGACACCACCATTCCTGCTTGGCGCTGTCCGCTGTCTCCCCGTCTGCAGTCTGGATGTAGAGCTTATAGTCACCCTGGTCATCTACGACGAGCCCGGCCTCCACCAGAGCGCGGCCTAAAAACTCCTCTTGAGTTGTGATTGGGAAGCTCCGTCTGCTCCCATCTCCGTGCACAATTTCCACGGTAAGTGTCTTTTGTCCCGCTACTGGTGTAGGTACCGCCCACCGCCAGACAAAATACAGCCCAACCGCTACCACAATCAAACAGATAACCGCTGCAATTCGTTTGCCTGTGCCTGCTTTCTTTTGCATTACATATCACTCCCCACTGAGATAGCCGCTTTTCCAACCAAAAAATAGGTAGCTCCACTTTATCATACTTCACCGGTTCTGGCAATAGTATGCGTTCTGATATGCAGAGACATCCGTGCAGAATTGTCGAACAGGGTTGTCTGAGCGGATAGACAAAGACAGCTTCTCCCCCGCCTTTTCAGGCGGAGGAGAAGCTGTAAAAAGGGAGTTAGAATAATCCCATGACACGCCACCAGGTCAAATAGACCACCAGCACCGTAGCCACGGTCAGGATTGTATGCGGGAGTCCGAAGCGAAGGAGTTCCTTGGTTGAATAATATCCTTTTCCCTCGCCCAGCAGAATGACAACATGGTGAAAGGGCAGAACGAAATGGCCGCACACAGCGATATAAATTAGGAAGAGCAGGACATGCGCTGGGGCGGTCCCCGCACCGATGGTCATCAGTCCGGGGACCACAACGGACATTGTGGTAATATTACTCCCCAGCAACATGTGGAGGAGGATAGAGGCGGCCAGGACGAGGAGGATATAGGGGAGAGAGAAGGTGTCCGGGAACGCCTTTGCGAATAGAGAAAAGAGCTTATCCGCTACACCGCAGGTATTCAGGGTCCCACCAATGGAGAATGCGGCGGTGAGGAACACCAGCAGCTTTAGGTTGACCGCCTTCAGGTCGGGACGCTTGAGCATACCAAAGGGAATCATAAGCAGGGTGGCCGCGATGACGATGATAGTACCTGACAGGCCGTGCAGCTCCTCTGTGGTCCAAATTGCTACAGTGAGCAGAATCAGGATCAGATTTCGTTTTTCTTCATTGGAGATCCTTCCTTTGTGATCCTGCGTTTGCGGAACATCCAGAAGGGGCCGGCTCTCTTGCAGAGGGACGCGGAACAGTACGAAGTACAGCCCCAGAGCCAGGACCAGATAGAGCAGGGTTGGGACCGTCATATAGGTCATCCAGGTCCCCTCGCTCATGGCTACACCTGACATAGTAAGCAGTGCGTTGTTGAGGATGATATCCCCCCGGATCATGGTCATATTGACCAGGATCGAGACGAGGTAGAGCCCCAGCATCAGCGCGGCCTTTCGTTCATGTTCCAGTCCCATGCGGGTCAGGTAGTTGTCATAGATGAGGGAGAGCAGGATGATCCGGGAGAAGGGCTGGGGGATGATAAACGCCATAACAAAGGCGGATAGGACCATCATCCCCACCAGCCGCAGAGGCGTGCGGCCAAAGCGGTTGAGCATGGGCTGCAAAAGCCGGTCTACCAGGCCGCTGTTGGAGATCCCTTGGGAGAAGAGGAAGGAGAACACAATAAGCAGGAAATTCTCGGACAGCGGAAAGGTAAAGACCGTTTTGACAGGTGCGCCGCTGATCAGCAGAAAGACCAGCAATAGGAAGGCAGAGGCTATGGTACGCTCTACTACACCGGTAATCCACCACAGAATTGTGACCACCAGCACGGCCAGGACGGCGCTCTGCCGCAGGTCCATTCCAATGGGCCGCAGAAGCAGGAGGATGGCTGCCGGAACCAGGGTCAGGAGGAATACCGCCCCCTTTGTATGGACGAAGGTGGTGAGCCTTTCACTCATGGCGCAGTCCTCCTAAACACAGGGCTGTTCATAGCGTGAGCCCCATTTTTTCCGCCCGGAACAGGCGGGGGTCCATCTCTTTGAGATCGGGCGAAATACGGGGTTCAAAGGCCATCTGATCTAGGATATCCCGCTTTAAATCCACACCCGGCGCGATTTCGATGAGCTCCGGGCCTTCCGGGGTCAGGCGGAAGACCGCCCGCTCGGTGATGTACATAACCTCCTGTCCGCTCTGGGTGGCATAGTCGGCGGAGAAGGTGATCTGCTGGACCTGATCCACAAACTTGATGCCGCTTCCCTCCTGCACAATCCGCAGGGTTCCGCCGGCGATCTCCGTCTTCAGCTTGCCGGAGGTAAAGGCGCCCACATAGAACACACGGCGGGCATTTTGAGAGATGTTAATAAAGCCGCCGGGACCGGTACAGCGGGTGCCAAACTTGGAGACGTTGACGTTCCCTTTCCGGTCGATCTCTGCCGCGCCAAGAAAGGTCATGTCCAGCAGACCGCCGTCATAGAGGTCAAAGGTGTCGCAGATGCTGTAGATGGCCTCGGCGTTGACAGAGGCCGCAAAGCCTACGCCGTCCACCGGGACGCCGCCCACGGGGCCGGATTCCAGAGAGAGTGTCATCTTGTGGGCGATTCCCTCCTCGTTGGCCACGTTGGCCACCCCGGAGGGGATTCCAATGCCCAGATTTACCAGACAGTCCGGCTCCAGCTCCATAGCGGCCCGGCGGGCGATTACCTTACGGATGTCAAGAGGCATGGGCGGCAGTGCGTCGGTGGGGACCTGGAGTTCTCCGGTCAGCTCAGGGCGGTAGTGATCGCTGGCGTAGCCCTGCCGGTGGTTTTCCGGCTTTGCCAGCACGATATAATCCGCCAGTGAATTGTGAATCCGCACCTGCTTAGGGGGAATGGTCCCCCCCTTGACAATCCGCTCCACCTGGACAATGACAATACCGCCGCAGTTGTGAACGGCGGCAGCCAGCTCCAGCTGGGCATCCGTCAGGGCCTCATG
>JAAWBF010000153.1 GCA_022792555.1 Oscillospiraceae bacterium | reverse complement strand
GGTTTTTGATGCTGGTCTTTTTGTAGCCGTGTGTGATCCAGCACTCTTCGCACAGTTCCCCCAGCCTCTTTCGGATTGCCTTTCTATCGGCGTCTGAAAGAACGGGTTTTGATGGCATGGGTCTTTCCTCCTCTCTTGCGACTTTATATTGCGAACATTCGTTAAAAATATTCGCAATCAGATAATAACACCTGTGCGTACTCTTGTCAAGAAAAAACTCTATGCTCCATGAGAAAAGCAAAATCGTCAGCAGCTCCGCTTCCTTCTGCGGCATATAATTTACCGCATACCATTGGTTGATGACAAAAGGGACATTCCATATTGGGACTCCTTTCCGTGGCTGTATCGATGATGGTTCTGTCTTCTGTCTCTCTTCTCTTTCTGCCGGGCAACAGGAAGATTTTGTTTCTTCTGCGGTTCAAAAAAGACGCGTGCTTTGGGACATACTACCCTCAAAGGGGGCGTATGTTTGATGCACTTTTTTTCTACCAAACGGAGCAGGCAGCTTTTCGGTCTCTATCTGGCGGCGGCCTTTGCGGTGACAGCGGGCTTTGGCGTCCAGAGCCACATAAAAGCCGCCGCCTATCAGCATCTCTTAACCAATCAATACCAGCATGCCTTTGCGGAGCTGTCCACCGCAGTCTCCGAGCTGGATATCGCCCTGCAAAAGGGGCAGTATGCCACCACTCCCGTCCTGGCTTCCGCCCTGTGTACCCAGGCCTATGGCAAGGCCATGTCTGCCCAAATGGCCATCGGGGAGCTGCCCTATGGCAATGTGGAGCTGGAGCAAACCGCCTCCTTTCTGGCCAAGGCGGGGGACTATGCCATGTACCTGGCCAGGGCGGTCCAGGCGGGGGGCGGATTTACCCAGGAGCAGCGGGAAACACTTCAGGCCCTGGCCGCAGCGGCCGCTGCTCTGAGCGGCACCATTCAAAGTCTCCAGTCGGATCTCAGCGCAGGGGCGCTGACCCTGGAGGATCTGGAGAGCGTTCAGAACCGCCTCAGCCGCGCCGCCGAGGACGGCGGACAATACCTGGCGGGCTCCACCTATCAAACTGTGGAGAGCGACTTTCCAGAAGTCCCCTCCCTGATCTACGACGGCCCCTTTTCAGAGCACATCGCCGGGCAGACTCCCAAGCAGCTGGAGGGGCTTCCGGAGATCTCCCAGGACGAGGCGCGGGCACGGGCCGCTCAATTTTTAAACCTGCGGCCGGAGATCTTCGCCTCAGTCAGCGACGGGGCGGGCCAGATTCCCACCTGGAGCTGTTCCGCCATGGTAGATGGGGGCGAGGTCTATGTCGAGGTGACAAAACAGGGAGGGCGCGTATTGGAGGTTCTCAGCGCCCGTACACCTGGGGCACCGGTCCTCTCTCGTGAAGAGGCCGCGGCCGCAGCGGCCCGCTTTTTGGAGGCCCAGGGATACCCCAGTATGACCGCCACCTACTCTATGGACCAGGGAAACACCCTGACCGTCAACTTCGCCGCCACCCAGGGTGAAATGATATGCTACCCAGACCTGGTGAAGGTCTCCATCGCCCTGGACACCGGCGGCGTGGTGGGCTTCGAGGCCCAGGGGTATCTGATGAACCACACCGAGCGGACCTTTGAGGCCCCAGCGATCACGCTGGCCCAGGCCCAGACCCGTGTAGGACCAGGCCTGCACATCCTCTCCCACCAGCTCGCCCTCATCCCCACCGGCGGCGGTTATGAGGTCCTCTGCCACGAGTTCAAATGCAGGACCGCAGACGAGCGCCACTATATCCTCTATGTCAATGCCCAGACCGGCCAGGAGGAAAAAATCCTCCTTCTCTTAGAGGATGAGCGGGGAACCCTGGCGATTTAGCATAAGGCGTTCTGACCAAAACATTTGTTGTTGGTCAGAACGCCTTTTCTTTATGCTTTCTCGACGGGCTCCAGCTTACAGGCAAAGGGCGGCAGGGAAATGTTCCCTGCCTTGGCGTCATAGGAGTTGTGATTGAGGTAGAGCCTCACCTGCTGTCCCTCTTCTCCCCGGACCGCCACCTCAACCCCTGGATCAGAGGGGATCGTCTGGATCTGCCGCTCGGTTAGAATCCCCTCTATCAGGTGATCTGTAGTATCCCGGTCCAGCGAACAGCCCAGATAATACACCGTACCTTGTCCCCAGCTGTGCCGGGTAACGGCGGCATACTGGGCATAGAAGGGATCACCATAGTGGTAGAGCACCTCAGCGCCTGCGGGCTCCAGCAGATCCCGAAAAATTCCCCCGCTGCCCTGGGCTCCTGCACAGCGCCCCTGTCCTACCACAGGAAAAGCGTTTTCCTCCTGCAAGCTCTCACTCTCGGCCACGCGGACACCGGCGAGTTCTGTGTACCCCACAGGCACAGCCTGACCAAATACCAGATTGTTGTCCTCATCCTTGAGGGCGGTCCGGTAGGTGAGCACCAAAGTCCCACCCTCTTCCACAAAACGGGCCGCTTTCTCCTGAAGCTCTGGCCGGGCAATGATCATCAGCGGCATGAAGAGTATCTGATAACCAGACAGGTCGGCAGAGTGGGGCACAATATCCACAGGCACATTGCGGTTGAAAAAGGGCCGATAGAGCTTTTTCATCTCCTGCTGGCAGTCCAATAAAAGGCTCTGCCGCTGGACCCGGAAGGCGGCCAGGGAGTCAAAATCGTAGAGCATGGCCACCTGGCTTTTAATGGGCGCCTGCATAGCCTGGGCATAGGGCGCGATGGTCTGGAATACCTGCTGGACCTCCCGGAACTTGCGTCCCTTTACATTGTCGGCATCTAAGATGCCAAGGCAGAACTGCTCCGCCCCCTTGGTGGCCCCCCGGTAGCGGAAGTACAACAGAGAACTGCACCCGTGGGCCAAGCTCTGATAGGACCAGAGGGCGGCCTGGTTGGGCCGGGGCAGGTAGCCGATGACATCGTGGCCCTGGGCTCCCATAATGGCCTCAGTAATCCAAAAGTTCTGTCCCTTCAGGCCCCGGATGTAGTCCAGGCCAAAGGCGATCTCATGGGGAGGCAGGGGCTCCTTTTGCCCGCCCCAGACGGGGTAATTGTTGTAGGCCGCCACATCCAGGGGCTGGGCGGCGCGGGAAAAGTCCACATGCTTCTCCAGCCCGCCGCCGGGAAAGTCGTGGATTACCACCGCCTGGGGCGCAATCGACTTGATCAGGTTTACCTGGAAGGCGATAAACTCACACCAGCTCTCGCTGCAAAACCGCTCCCAGTCCAGCCGCAGGGCCGGATTGTGTGCAGCGTTGCTCTCTGTGGGCAGGGGGATCTCGTCAAAGCTGTTGTATCCCTGAGACCAGAAGGCCGTACCATAGGTCTCGTTGAGGGTATCGATATCGCCGCAGAATTTGCGGGCCAGGTACTGCTGAAAGGCGGCGTGGCACCTGGGGCAGTAGCAGACATCGCTGCCCTCGTGGCCGCACTCGTTGTCCACCTGCCAGGCGATAACCTGGGGCTCATCTCGATAGTGCTCCACCATGGCCTGGACGATGCCCTCCGCGGCCCGGCGGAAGGCCGGACTGTTGAGACAGTTCACATGCCGGCTGCCATAGGCGCGCTTTCTGCCCCCTTCATACTCCCCTAATACCTCCGGGTATCTCTTGGCCAGCCAGGCCGGAATGGCCGCCGTCGGAGTGCCCAGAATAACAGACAGCCCCTTCTCCTTCGCCTTGGCAATCACGCTGTCGAAAAAGGAGAAATCGTAGCTGCCCTCCACCGGCTCCATCAGGTGCCAAGCGAACTCGGCAATCCGGATCACATTACAGCCCAGTTCTATCATCGTTTCCAAGTCGGCTTCCATCAACCCACTGTCCCACTGCTCCGGGTAGTAATCGACACCAAGCCACATAACAACCACTCCTTCTTTGCTCTGTGCGCTTCCGAGCGCTGTAAGGCCTGCCGCACGATACACGGCATTTGCCGCTATTTTAGCACAATCCCGGCAGAAATTCAACGATGAAGGACGGTTTACAGGGAAAAAGTTCGGTAATCCAGTTGAATTGCTCTCCCCAAAACGACCATATATTTCCGCTTTCAGGCGGTATACTATCTGCAAACTTACCCGGAACAGGACCGCCCCCCTCCCGGCCCTGCCCCCCTCCGGCTGGCGGAAGGAAGCGGACAGAGGGACAAGCCCTGTTTTCTCCTGCGGAAGGGGGAAGCAGACCGTGCTCCGGGATATTTGGACACAAAGGAGATAGAACCATGGCGACAAGAGAAACACTCAAGACCCGCGCCGCCCGGGCGAAGGAGGAAATGCAGGAGACTGGAAAGCTGGTGCTGCGGGCGCCGGCACTGGTGCGGACTGCGGAACAGATCATGCGGTTCTTGCTGGGCGCCATGCTGGCTGGGGCGGAAATTTTTGGCGGCTATGCCCCCTTCGGCCTGAGCCTAGCGGCCGCCTCTGGCTCTGGTTTGGACGGCTTCTGCGCCCTATTGGGAGCCTGCTTTGGCTATCTGTCCTTCCAGGGCTTTGTGGAGGGACTGCGCTATGTAGCCGCGTCCATACTAGTCTTCTCCGTCTCCTTCGCCTTTTTCGACGTCAAGCTCTACCGCCGGACCTGGTTTATGCCCCTGGCCGCTGCGGCGATGGACGGAATTACCGGCGTAGTCTACCTGTCCGACCGGGGATGGACGGTAGAAAACTTGATTTTCTTTGGGACAGAGGTCCTGCTGGCCGGGGCGGCGGTCTACTTCTATCGGATCGCCTTTACCCCCTGGACCCAGAAGCGGGAGGAGGAAGGACTCACGCTGCAGCAGACGGTGAGTCTGTTTATCCTGGGCGGGACCCTTCTGATTACACTGACCAAAATCACCGTGTTAGGAGACATCTCCCTGGGACGGCTGGCCGCGGCGCTGGCTGTCATGACCATTGCCTACAAGGGGGGGATGGGCCCAGGCGCCGCTGCCGGAGTAGCCGCTGGAATCGGGATGGATCTGGCCGCAGGCGGAATCCCCTTCTACACCATGGCTTACGCCTTTTCCGGCGTTATGGCCGGGATCTTCTACCGCCAGGGACGGCTGGCCGCAGCCCTGGCCTATGTGCTGGCCAATGCGGTCAGTGTACTCTGGACCTGGAACACCGGGCTGCATCTGTCCATCCTCTACGAGGTCTTTATCGCCTCCGTTGTCTTTCTCATTCTGCCGGAGCGGCTCTTGAGGCAGGTAGGCGCTCTCCTCATCCGGGAGGCCAGCCTGGATACCGAGGAGCGGGCCAGAGCCTATGTCCGAAGCCGTCTGGACGCAACCGCCCAGTCCTTTCGCAGTCTCTACGAATCCATGCGTACCACCTTTGTCCATCCACCCTCCAACGACAACGACAGCGCCTCCGTCTTTGACCGCACCGCCGCGCGGGTATGCAAGCGCTGTCCTCTTCAGTCAGCCTGCTGGCAGCGGGACTATGTGAGTACCTTTAACGCCTTGAACGACGCTCTGCCCGCCATGCTGGAGCGGGGCAAGGGGGCAGGGGAGGACTTCCCCGCCTATTTCGCCAACCGCTGTTTAAAATTCCCTGTATTTTTAGAGACCGCTAACGAGGAGCTGACCGCCCTGTTCTACCGGCGGCAGTACCAGAGCCGCCTGCGGGAGAACAGGGCTGCTGTATGCCGTCAGTATGGGACAGTGGCCGAGCTGCTCGGGCAGGCTGCCGCCGAGCTGGGCGCCGAGCTCACCCCCGATCCTGTCCGGGAAAAACGCCTGCGCCAGCATCTGACCGCCCTAGGGATAGACGCCCAGACGTCGGCCTACTACGACGAGGCCGGCCATCTGAGGGTGGAGATCCAGGGTCCCGCCCTTGAGGTCCTCAAAACCCCGGAGGAGCAGAAAAAGCTCGCTGCTTTGGCCGGCGTCCCCCTCCGACAGGCCGACGAGGAGGTGGACAAGTTGGTCTTGGTCCAGAGTGAACCCCTTATGGCGGTGGCCGGTGTGGCCGCCCAGACCAAGGACGGTGAAAGTGTCTCCGGGGATACCGGCGCCTGGTTCAAGGGGGACAACGGCTGGCTGTATGTCCTGCTGTGTGACGGCATGGGGAGCGGACCGGAGGCCAGACGGGAGAGCGGCGCGGCTGTTCTCCTGCTGGAACAGTTCCTGCGGGCCGGTGTCGCCCCGGAGACCGCCCTAAAAACCCTCAACTCCGCCCTGGCCCTCAAGGGAGAGGAAAAGCTGGGCTTCACCACTATTGATCTCTTGTGTCTCGACCTCTTCACCGGAGAGGCCGGGCTCTACAAATACGGTGCCGCCCCGACCTATCTCAGACGAAAATCCACCGTCAGCCGGGTTACTGGCAGCGCACTCCCCGCCGGTCTGGCCGACGGGGACCGAACCGCCCCCGATATCACCCACCTGCGCCTGGAGCCTGGGGACTGTATCCTGCTGGTCAGCGACGGCGTGGCCGGCGGGGCAGATGACACCTGGATCCGGGAGAAATTGGTCTCCTTCAACGGAAAAAGCCCGAAAGATCTCACGGGAGCCCTCCTCCAGGAGAGCCGCGAGAAGACAGAGTCGGACGACGACAGAACTGCAATCCTGCTCAAGCTGACAAAGCGTTCGTAGCCAGCACCTCCCCGCCATAATATTACAGCAGTTCTCAGAAACAGCAATCGCGCTTTTCCTCGTCTCCATCCCCTCCGGGTGTGGAGACAGTATCAGCAATTTTGAAAATTGTTTTAAGAGAGATGCGCACGCAGATTTTTCTTCTGCGGCGCATCTTTTTGTGTTGTATTTTCCCAGCCTTCCATCAAAATTTGGCTCAAATAGTAATCGGTTTCATTCAAATTATCGAAAAACGTACCGCTTCTTCTGATAAAATTCCCTTTATCCTATGATTTTAAGTTGTTAAAACCTATTTGTGTAATATTTGTAACAAAAATATCCTATATAATAATATAAAATCATGATATTCTCTATTTTTATTTTAGTAACCGGTTTAAATTTCTAAATAGAAATAGAACTTTCTATCAAATTATCATGAGATCCTATGTGAAAATGCAAAAATAATCTTCTGATTTTTTCATTTTTCTATTGCAAAATGGTGAGTCTTATTTTATAATAATCCCCACAAGATAGTGTAACCGGTTACAGTTATCCTGTTCCCCTCCCCGGCTCCACTGTACTTGGACAACCCAAACAAGGAGGAATCTACGATGAAACAGAAAGTATGGGTGCTCTTGCTCGCCGCGGCGATGGTTTTGGGGCTGGCGGCCTGTAGCCGGAATACCGGCTCCAATCCCACGCCGCCGCCCTCCGCACCCAGCGCCAGTCCAGCCGGAGGCGGAGCGGACAGCAACACCCCTGTCGACCCCAGCACCATCAAAGTCGCGTTGGTGTGCACCGGTGCGGTCAACGACGGCGGCTGGAATGCCTCCGCCTATGACGGACTGATGCGCATTGAAAAGGAGCTCGGCGTCGAGGTAGCCTACAGTGAGAAGATCGCCATCGCCGAGGTGCCCAACGTCCTGCGTACTTATGCCCGACAGGGCTTCCAGCTCGTTTTCGGCCACGGCGCCGAGTTTGGCGAGCCCATGTCCACGGTGGCCCCGGAATTCCCCGACGTGCAGTTTGTCGCGGTCAACGCTAGCGTAGAGGGGGCGAATCTCTCCGGTACAGTCTACAAGTTCGGTGAGTGCGGCTACTTCTGCGGCATGGCCGCCGCACTGGTCTCCGAGACCGGCAGGATCGGCATTATTCCCCCGGACGACGCTCCCAACAACAAAGCCGATATGGACACCTACGAGCTGGGCGCCAAGTCCATCAACCCCGACATTGAGGTTCTGGTTGCCTATACCGGCTCCTGGGACGACCTGCCCAAGGCCAAGGAGTGCGCCGAATCTCTGATCTCCCAGGGCTGTGATGTCCTGCTGGCCCTTGGGGACGCCTACTCGGTCGGCGTATTCCAGGCCTGTGAGGAGAAGGGGATCAAAGCGATGGGCTGGGTCTCTGACCAGAGCGGCCTGTCCGATGCGGTCATCTGCTCCGGTCTCCAGTCCAATGCAGACGTATACGTCGCGACAGCCAAGAGCTTCCTGGACGGCACCTTTACCCCTGGCGTCAATGTCTACGGTATGCCCAACGGTGCCCAGGGCATGAGCGAGTTCTATGGCCTGACTGACGAGCAGGCGGCCCAGGTGGAAACCGCCATGCAGGACTATCTGGACGGCAAGCTAGAGATCCCGACCCTGTATTAAAAACCTGTTTGCCGCGCCTCTCCCCGCCGGGGAGGCGGGATACAGCGTATTGATAAAGCTGAATTTTGGGGAGACGCTGTCCCTTTGACAGCATATCCAGCGCAAAGGGGCGCGGCTGCGGTCTGGCCGCGTCTCTTTCTTTGTTACTATTTCCCAGGATTTCTCTCTCAGAAATGGCACGCCGTCAATTGGTTCCCACCCAGAGGGGAGGGGAAACCCAATGTCGGCAATTTTGAAGATTACTATAAAATCGGACGTTTTGCGGAGGGAAAACCGCTAAATCTCGGCAGGCGACAGGAGGAAACGACTATGAATCAGCGTGTCCGCGCTGCGCTGAACAGTATCATCTCGATTGTTTTAGCGCTGCTGCTGGCCTTTCTTGTCATTGGCATCCTATTGGTGTGGCAGAACTACAATCCGGCGGAGACCTTTCTCGCACTGTTTCAGGGCGCTTTTATTGGCAAGTCAAATCTGAGCGCCAGCATTGTGCTGGCTATCCCTCTGGTACTGGGCGGGCTGGGAATTGCCCTGTCCTTCCGCTGCGGTATCTTCAACATCGGCGGCGAGGGCCAGCTCTATCTGGGCGCCTTTGCCGCCACCTGGCTGGGGGTCAACCTGACCGGCCTGCCCTTCTGGCTGCACATCCCCGTCTGTCTGCTGGGAAGCGCCCTGTTTGGCGGGCTGTGGGCCCTGATTCCCGGTTATCTCAAGATCCGCCGGGGCTATAACGAGGTTATTACCTCGGTGCTGCTCAACTATGTGGGGGTCTATTTTGTCAACTACACCCTGGCTAGCTTCTTTAAGGCGGAGGGAGCCCTCAATCATCAATCCCCGAAAATCCAGGAGTCGGCCATGCTCTCCAAGCTTATGACAGGCAGTGAGCTCAACACCAGCCTTTTCCTCACCCTGGCCATTGTCGCCCTCTTTTATTTCATCTTTTACAAGACGGATGTGGGCTTTAAGCTGCGGGCGGTGGGCGCCAATGGGGAGGCCGCCCGGACCTCGGGTGTCAATACCCGCAAGTATCTGCTCATCGCGATCATCACCAGCGGCGCCCTGGCAGGGATGGCCGGTTCGGTGCAGATCTTGGGCTATCAGCACGTCATGGTCCAGAACTTCTCCCCCAACACCGGCTATGACATCATCTCGGTGGCCTTGATGGGCAATCTGCACCCTATTGGAGTCCTGCTGGCCGGCTTCCTGCTGGGGGCGCTGCGCAGCGGCGCCAGTGTGATGCAGATCATGATCGGCGTCCCTGTGACGATTTTGTACATCATCCAGGGGATTGTGATCCTCAGCGTGCTGGGCTTCAGCTATGCGAAGATTGACTTTATCGGCCTGTTTATCGGACGTAGCGGCCAGCCCAAGAAGGAGGCGGTATAGAAATGGGGATCCTCAATATTTTTCTCACCCCCGACTTTTACTCGGCCACCATCCGGCTTATGACCCCCCTGATGCTGGCCGCCCTGGGCGGTATCCTGTGTGAGCGGGCCGGTATTTTGAATATGGCCCTGGAAGGACAGATTCTGATGGGCGCTTTCTTCGCCTATCTGGGCGCTTACCTCTTCAACAACGCCTGGATGGGGCTGGTGGTGGCCATGCTGGGCAGCATGTTTTTAGGCGCGATCCACGCCTTTATGAGCATCAACGTCAAGGTCAATCAGGTGGTGGTTGCCCTGGGTCTGAATACCCTGGCCATGGGCATTACCAGTACGATTTTCCGGTTTATGTTTGGAACCGATTCTCAAATGGCCCATTGCCCCGGCTTTACCGCCATCCGCATCCCCGGCCTGAGCGACATCCCCTTCCTGGGTCCGGTGCTCTTTGGCCAGTATCCCCTGACCTATATCGCCCTGGCGGCGCTGGCCGGTATCCACTGGCTTCTCTTCCACACCAGCCGGGGCCTGGAGCTGCGGGCCGCCGGAGAAAATCCCCAGGCGCTGGATGTGGCCGGGGTCAACGTCATCCGCATCCGTTGGATCTCCGTACTGCTGACCGGGGCCTTCTGCGGCCTGGCCGGGGCCTGTCTGACCCTCAACGGTCTGAATACCTTCTATGACAATATCTCCTCTGGCCGCGGCTTCATCGCTTATGCCGCCATCGTCTTTGGCAAGTGGAACCCCATTGGGACCACCCTGGCTACCCTCCTCTTCGGCGCAGGCGACGCCCTCCAGCTGCGGATGCAGGCCATGAACTTCAATATCCCCTACTACTTCTATCTGATGATGCCCTATCTGATCACCTTCCTGGCCCTGGTCTTCCTCATGGGGCCGTCCAAGGGTCCGGCGGCCAGCAATGTCCCCTTTGTCAAAGACAAGGCCCGCAAGCGTTCGGCGAAGCACAGCAGAATGGGAGGGAAATAACCATGGAACCGGTTTTGCGTGTACACAACATCACAAAGCGCTTTGGTCTGAACGTGGCCAACGACCATATCAGCTTTGACCTCAAGCCAGGGGAGGTCCATGCTCTCTTAGGGGAAAACGGCGCGGGCAAATCCACCCTGATGAACGTCATCTATGGGGTCTACGGCGCGGATGAGGGAGAGATCTTCGTCAGAGGAACCCAGGCGGCCATCTCCTCCCCCAAAGAGGCCATCGCCCTGGGGATCGGCATGGTCCACCAGCATTTTATGCTCATTCCCGCCTTTACGGTGGCGGAAAATATCATCTTGGGGATGAAAAAAGAGCTGCGGCTGGATATGAGGTCAGTAGAAGCCCAGATTTTGGAGGCCAGCCGAAAATATGACCTCCAGGTGGATCCCCACGCGCTGGTGTCCACCCTCTCGGTGGGCCAGCAGCAGCGGGTGGAGATTTTAAAGGTCCTCTTCCGGGGCGCAAAAATTCTCATTTTGGACGAGCCTACCGCCGTGCTCACCCCCCAGGAGACCGAGGAGCTCTTTAAAATCCTCCGCCACCTAAAGGAGGGCGGCGTAAGCGTCATCTTCATCAGCCACAAGCTCAATGAGGTGATGAGCATCAGCGATCGGGTGTCCATCCTCCGCCGGGGGAAGATTACCGGCTGCTTTGAGGACCTGTCCGAATGCACCCCCCAGGTCCTGGCCTCCGCCATGGTGGGCCGTCAGGTGAGCTTGGGAGTGGAAAAGAGCGTCAAAGCCCCTGGGGCCTGTGTTCTGTCACTAGAGAAGCTGTGTGTCAGTGACGAGGGAAAGCACCCGGTTATTCGGGACTTTGACCTGTCCATTCTGGCTGGAGAGATTGTGGGCCTGGCTGGGGTGGACGGTAACGGACAGTCCGAGCTCATCAAGGGAATTACCGGACTGCTCCCCATCACAAGCGGCAGGCTGACCTTGGACGGAACGGATCTCACTGGCAAGACACCCCGTGATTTTATCGACGCCGGACTGGGTCACATCCCGGAGGACCGGCATAAGCAGGGTTTGGTTCTCTCCATGTCGGTTCGGGAAAACCTGTTCCTAGAGACCATTCAAAACAAACCCTACACCAAGGGACATGTGCTGCAAAAAAAGGCCATGGACCGCAAAGCCGCCGAGCTGGCCCAGTTCTACGATATCCGCGCCGCCTCCCTGGAGCTGGACGCCGCCTCCCTCTCAGGGGGCAACCAGCAGAAAATCATCGTGGGCCGTATTCTGGACCAGAACCCAAAGCTTTTGATCGCCGCCCACCCTACCCGCGGCTTGGACATCGGCGCCACCGAATTTGTCCACCAGTGCATCCTACAAGCCAGAGAGCGGGGCTGTGCTGTACTGCTCATCTCCACAGAGCTGGATGAGATTTTGGAGGTCAGTGACCGGATCGCGGTGATCTATGAGGGCCGGTGCATGGGCGTTCTGGACGCCGCCGAGGCCACCAGGGACAGTGTCGGCCTGCTGATGGCAGGGGTGCGGGAGCCCCAGACCGCATAGACCTGACACCGTTTTCCCCCCCTCCAGGGAGGGGGAAACGATTATAAGACCAGCTTTTCTCTCTGGGGAGGAATCTGATTTGTTCCTTTCACATTGACGAACCCCTACAGCCGCTGTAGAATAGAGATCGGTTCCCATTCCGGAAAAGGGAGGGAACCGATTTTTTACATTCATAACACAGCGGGAGGAAACACGAAATGCAGCTGTCACAGGCGCGGCGTTGTGCAGATTATGTGCTTTGGATCGGAACGGACGCCATCTATGTGTGGAATAAAAAGGAAGGGAAACAAGATCGAATCCCCTTCTCTCCGCCCGAAGAGATCCCCTATGTTCCAAACTTTCACACCCTCTGGGAGGACACCAAGGCACGGGAAGTTCCCTATATGACCGCGCTGACCCGGCTCCTGGGCGGCAGACTGCGGGCCAAAATGAGTTGTATCCTGCTGGCCGCGCCGGACGACATTACCTGGATAGAACGGCGGGCACTGGAGGATTTCGCGCTGATGGCCGGGGCTGGAGCGGTGAATAAACGGCTGTTCTTCTGTCCTCAGAGCGTCGCCTTACGTCCTCCGGAGGAGCAGTTTCTCGCCATCACCTGGAGCTGCCGCTGTTTTACTCTCTGTCTGGTGAGAGAAGGTGCTGTAGAGAAGACATATTGGCTTCCCCTGTCTCAGACCAGCCGGGAGGCCCTCCATTCCGCCGTAAAGAGGCTGGAATCGCTTCCGGTCTACTACCCGCAAATAGAACCGGCTCCTTTTCCGCTCGACATCGGGACAGGCCGCTCCCTGGGACAGCTGGCGGCTTTGGATGGTTAGAAATAGGAGGTATCTTTGATGGAACGAATTTTGGGCGGGCTTTGGGGCCTGTTGATTGGCGATGCGCTGGGGGTCCCCTATGAGTTTTCTCTGGCAGAGGCACTGCCTCCCATGGAGCAGCTGGAGATGACGCCGCCAGAAGGCTTTTATAAGTCTTACCCCGATATCCCCGCCGGCACCTGGTCGGACGACGGCGCACAGGCTCTGTGTCTGCTGGACAGCCTACTGGACTGCGGCAGGCTGGATCTGCAAAGCTTTGCCGGGAAGCTGGTAACGTGGCTGTCAAACGGCATGTGGACCCCAGATGGTGTTGTCTTTGATGTAGGCCATCAGACTATGGCGGCGCTGCAAGCCTTCTCCCACGGGACCCCGCCGGAGGAGAGCGGCTTGATCCTGCCCGATGGAAAGGGCAATGGCGCCCTCATGCGGACCCTTCCCCTGGTCCTATGGCACCAGGGCACGGATGGGGAATTGGTTCTGGACGCCCATCGGCAGTCTCTCCCCACCCATGGACACCCCTGCAATCAGGTCTGCTGTGCGCTGTACTGCCTGACCGCCCGGCGGCTGTTGGAGGGAATGCCCTTTGAGACGGCCTATCCCAGTGCCCTAGAGGACTTGCGGACGATCTACCGCAGTCTGCCAGAGGTCTACCAGACCGAGCTGGAGCTGCTGGCACCAGATGGGCCCCAGACTGGCCAGGGCACCGGCTATGTCGTAGACGCGCTGAAAAGCGCCCTGATGATTCTCTCCCGTGCCAGCAGCTATGAGGATGCAGTCAAACAGGCTGTCGCCTTGGGCAACGACACCGATACCACCGCCTGTATCACGGGCGGCTTGGCGGGGATTGTATTCGGCGCGGAGGGGATCCCCGTCCGCTGGAGACAGGCCCTCCGCGGACGGAATGTGGTGGAGGCCCTGGCCGCCCGGCTGGTTGCTTACCACGCTGGACTCCATCGGAATGGCAGCGAGCTTTGACACTCCCCCCGGCCAAAGCCATGAGATGATTCTCGGCTCAACGACTGTAGCCAGTATGAACGAGGTCACATGGTCTCCACGAGTGTTAGGTTCGGGCGTGTCCCGCCCTGCCGCAGTTCTTTGTGCTTTCTCCTTTCAATGCTTTGCGGCCTGTCTGCTTTGTTCCCAGACAGGCCGCTTTTCGTCGTGTGTTCCATCCGGCAGACATCTGCCGCTGCTACCTCCGGTGAGACAACAAGCTTAGTCAGCCAGTGGTATCAGAAGTGACAAAGAATCGCACCGGCATACCATGCACATCCACGGCCAGATGTATCTTGGTGTTGAGCCCCCTTTTGTACGGCCCATCGCCTGATTTCCACCGTGTGCGTCAGTGGCGTCAGGATGCACTTTGACATGACTGACATCTATCATCAGCCACTCAAAGTCTGTGTCATCCACCAGGGATTCCATGATCTTTTCCCAGCTCCCCTTGTCATGCCACCGACAGAACCAGCGATGTACATTTTTCCAGTTTCCATACATTTCCTGTAAGTCCCGTCAAGGCGCTCTGGTGCGCAGAATTCAGAATACACCGTTGATAAATTGACGAGTATCATGGGCATTCCCTCCTCGCTTTGTCGCTGATATTGTGTCGATGCTGTTCCCTCACCATTTTTCTGACCTCCTCTACTTTGAGGACTATTTTATCACACTTTTATTGTTGACACCATCTAATGGATATGGCATTGAAATAAAAGGGACGCTTAATCATCATGTGGCGGGAAACAATGATCTCCACCATATTGCGGATGAAGCTCTTATAGCCTAGGCTTTGCACATCAGCAGTCTGAACAGCTCTAAGTGCTGATAGACATAGTCCAGCTTTTGTAATGCGGTCCCTGGATTCCACCCCCACCATCCTCCTCTGCCCTTGCACCACCATCACTCAGGTATAGCTCACTTGATACATTACCGGTTCATATCGATAAGTCCCATCTGTTCCCACCTGGATAAAGGACAACGTACTAACTTGTTCTTCGGCTAAATAAGACGCTGGAAAGGTTACAGAAAAACCGGTATCCTTCAAATTATCATTTTGGTAATGGTCGGACACACTGGTTCGTTCAATTCTGTAATTACATTGGATCACCCGTTCCCCAACCTGCAAGTATAATGCTGACAGCGGCTGCCGATCTTTAAAATCAGCGGCCCAACCGATCAATTCGACTTGTGCGGCATCCTTATGGATTGAAAAAGTGTCCGTATTTCCTATCGCTTCACCATTATATGTATCTAAACAAATACCGTTTGTACCAATCCATTCGTCCGCTGTTTGAGGTGGCTCTTCTGGTAAGCTTGGCAAATGCTGTACCAGCTTTGGAACCGTTAAGTCTCGATGTGCAATTACATTAATATAACGTTCTGAACACGAACAAATTACTACATCTGGCTGTGCCACTTCATCCATAGAAATATTAGGATTTGTATTCATGGAAAATGAGACAACTTCTCGGAAATGTTCGGCAAGCAATTGCGGGATATTTCTGCAAGTTTCCCACTGTGAGTCACCGTAAATCAATAATGTCTTATCTCCCACCGCTTTATTTTCAAGACAAATGATCCCATATGGTGATCCAGATTGCTGTCTGACTTGTTCCATTTGACTAAACCATTCCCCTGATGTAATCAAATCTGCGTGTGCGTCCCATTGAGCATTAGGCACAGTTTCCGGCGGTAAAATGTCTCCACCCAGCATCTGTGAAAACTCTCCAATTTGTTTTGTTTCAGAAAATGTTGCCTTAATTGGCCCTGTTGATAAAATACCATGCTCGTTAAAATAATCAATCATTGCACAGTATGCTGTATAAGAACCAAGCTGTGTCCAATGGGTATCAGTCTTTAAAAATTGTGCTCCTGTCTCTTTTCCCTGTACATTTGCCGGTTTGACATTGACTACATGGATATTTGTATGCTGTATTAGGTAACGCTCTACAACATCAGCGGGGGAAACACCAACCTGATAGTTTGAACCTCCAAGATACTCTGGATACACACTTACTTTACTTGGAGTGAGAACTAGAACATATGTAATTCCATTCGATTTGTAGTAATCACTAATCGCCTGCTGCTTTTCTGCAAATTCCGCAAGCAGCGTTTCTGAAAGTGGATATGTCCCATCCGCAATTTTTAAATTGTCATCTTGTGTATAAAAAAACCATCCATCTTCTCCGATTGCTACTTTATCACTCGTAGATTGATGAAAGAGATTTAACTTTATATTCGCCGCAAGCTTTGTAAATTGGGAGCGGAATCCGATATTATCCGCGATCCAGGCTTCAATATCTGCCTTGATGTTATTTGATATATGTCCCTCTTGATCAAAAACATCTGGAAAAGGCGCTAAATATCGATTTTCTGTTTCGGATTTTTGCCCACTCATCCGGTTTATTGTTAAAATAGGAGCTATTAGGACCAGTAGAAAAACAATAATATAAAGCAGCGAAATTATTTTTTTCGTTTGGATACCTTTTCTTGCTTTGTTTTTATTACAATCTATTTTATCCTGATTGTTCTCCAAGTTTAGTCTCTCCTTTTTATACTAGCATTCCTCTAAAATTCAAATAGTATAGATGTTGGTCATAATAAAATAATCTCGATATTGGGACATCTGTTTATTTTATAGAATTTAAAGCCCATTGGTGTGCTATTTAGCACACCAATGGAAAAGGGTACCCTTTTCCAAATTAAAATCGGAATGGATCTGTGTACCTGCCGCTCTATCCTCACTCAGTCATAGTATAATTGATAAGTTACCGGCTCATAACGATAGGTCCCATCTGTTCCTATCTGAACAAAGGACAAAGCATCAATCTGTCCATCGCTTAAATAGTCTACAGGAAACGTCACGGAAAAACCGGTATATTTTAAATTTTCATCCTGGTAATGGTCTGATACACTGGTTCGTTCGATTCCGTACTTACATTGAATGACCCGCTGCCCAATCTGCAAATACAGCGCCGACAGCGGCTGCCGGTCCTTAAAATCAGCGGCCCAGCCAATGAATTCAACTCGTACTGCATCCTTATGGATTAAAATAGTATCTGCATTCCCTATATTTTCACCGTTGTAGGTATCTAAACAAATACCATTTGTTCCAATCCAGTCCTCCGCCGTTTGTGGCGGCTTTTCCGGGAGACTTGAAAATTCAATTGATGAAGCAAAACCTGTTTTAAAAAACATAGGATCAATGCCAATCACAATCACTGCATCATAATGTTCCGTACCCAAAGTATTTGCAAGATATGCTGTGCCATTAAAAAAGCGCGTATCCAAAATGGTAACCGCTCTACAGTCCAAGGCCAAATAGGCAGCACCTCGCATAAATACTGAGTCACTGATCACTAATATATGTGGTGCATCTTCAGGCGCAGTGTTATTGACATATCTGTAGTATGGAGACGTAAAGCGGCCATAATTTGTAACCCAATATGTATACTTATCAATATTTTCTTTATACTCATACCCATTCAGCAGTACATGCTCAAAATCACCTGATTTTTCTTCAGACGCCGATGGATTTACTAGCGTTAAATTTGTTTCAAACTTTGGTTTATAAAGTTCAAAACTATCACTTCCTGCAAAGTATTCGCCAGCTGACCTGGCTGTGTTTCCTATAAATTCATAGCTTACAGTCTCATAATTTGATAAATTAAACACCATCTCGCTATCCACAAATTCAATCCCATCATGTTGTCTAAGATATTCTGTTATCATCTTTGCCGTCCAAAATTCTCCATAAGAAGTACAGTGAAGATCAGTTTTGAAGAAAAACTCATCAAAGGACGGCGCATCTTCATCTTGATTCATCAAAATACCTATATCGAAACAATCTACTTTATCCTGTAATACCTCCCCTACACGGCTGCTCTGTTGACCTACAAAATCAAATGTGTCACTTTTGCTCAATTCAAGATACTTTGCTTTCTCCGGCAAGGTCACATAGAGCAGCGGGATATCTGCCGATGTTGTAACCTTTTCCAGTTCCGTCATACTAGTTAGGAAACTGTCCATATCCACACGCTCACAAGGCGTTTGAATGATGTTGTACTCATCTTTAATGAACTCAAAGTTTCCAACAATTTTTAAATTCAAAGCCTTGAGTATGAAACCATACAGGTCAATAAACTTTGTCCTATAGCGTATAGATTCCCTAAATTTCCCTTCTACCAGCATTAGCTTCTGCTGTAACGTACCAACCGCTGTCTGCTGTTCTAAAATAGAAGTTTTCAACCTGGAATAATTTAAGGTTAGGAAAGATAGTAATATCATACAAAAGGCGGTCACAATCAAAATATTCCC
>JAAWBF010000179.1 GCA_022792555.1 Oscillospiraceae bacterium | reverse complement strand
CCTGTATGCTGATGGAGTCCAGTTAGTCCATTAAAGACCGTAGATTTCCCCACGTTGGGGTTGCCCGCCAGGGCAACTACGCGGTCCTGGGGAGAGAGTCGCTGGATAATCGCCGTACCAGCTACGGCCGTGCCCGTTGAGGTATGTGTTAATCCCATTATAGCGCCTCAGGCCAGCGCCGCCTGCCCGTCCAGGCAGGGGGCTGAAACGGGCCGCTCCATGTGTACTCCCTGGGCATCGCTCTGCCGCAGGGCAATCACTGCTCCTCGGATGAGATAGGCTGCCGGGTCTCCGGCAGGGCTGACAGCCACACAGGTCACCCGCGTCCCCTGAATGAGGCCGATATCCAGCAGTCTGCGACGCATCGTGGGTTCCGCGTCAATATGGGTCACATAGGCGCTGCCGCCCGGTTCCAATGTATGCAAATTGAGTGATTCGTTCATCTCAGTAACTCCTGTCACAGGCGCGGTCTACTCACTCCCCCCTTCTGGGGCCGAACGAGAGGACTGCGCCCCCAAGATTGATCCCCCTTTGGGGATGGGAAAGCTTTGTTTCCACACCCTATCTTATTGCCAGTCCAGACGTCCGGTGACAGCGGTTTGGTTTCACAGTTTGTTCAAATTTGAATGGTATCATTAAGCCGTCATATCATAATTCCCCCGCACTTACCACACCGCCGCCTGCGTAGGGGCCGATGTCCCAATCGGCCCGCCGTGCTGCCCACAGTTCAGTTAGATAGAGATTTATGAGACGGATTTTTCTAGACGCCTGGGCGCCTTTGTGGTATATTAAGAGCATATTCCAAAATTAGGCGCACACATTTTGCTTGCATCTTTTCCGTGTTTTCGCGCCATTTCCCCTTGAAATCCGTCAGGATTCCTGCGGAAAAACGGCTTGACACGCAAAAAATCTGACAGCGCAATCTGCGCACGCTTAATTTCGGAATAAGCTCTAAGTCAAATTTTTTAGGATAAAGGAGTACAGCTCAACTATGATCACAGTTTCCGATCTGGGCCTTCAGTATAGCGGGCAGGCCCTTTTTTCTCATGTAGATTTGCAATTTGTCAAGGGGAACTGCTATGGGATTATCGGCGCCAACGGCGCTGGAAAATCTACGTTTTTAAAGATCCTGTCCGGTACCCTGGAGCCCACCTCTGGCCAGGTGAGTATTTTACCCAAGACCCGTATGTCAGTCCTTAAGCAGGACCAAAACGCCTATAATGCCTACCAGGTGCTGGACACTGTGATCATGGGCAACCAGCGCCTGTATGACATCGGCAAGGAGAAGGACGCTCTCTATGCCAAGGAGGAGATGACCGAGGAGGACGGCATCCGGGCCTGTGAGCTGGAGGAGGAGTTCGCCGAGCTGGGGGGCTGGGAGGCTGAGTCCGACGCCTCTCGGATTCTCCAGGGGCTGGGGATTCCGGTGGACAAGCATCAGGAGTCCATGGCCTATCTGGATGGCCGCCTGAAGGTCAAGGTCCTTCTGGCCCAGGCTCTGTTTGGAAACCCCGACATTCTACTTCTAGACGAGCCCACCAACAACCTGGACATCGACGCGGTCAACTGGCTGGAGGACTTTTTGCTGGACTTCCCCGGCACAGTGATTGTGGTCAGCCACGACCGGCACTTTCTCAACACCATCTGTACTCATATTGTGGACATCGACTATAATAAAATTAAAATGTATGTCGGCAACTACGATTTCTGGTACGATGCCTCCCAGCTCATGCAGAACCTGCTCAAAAACCAGACCAAGAAGAACGAAGAGAAGGCCCAGGAGCTGAAAGAGTTTATCTCCCGCTTCTCGGCCAATAAATCCAAGAGCAAGCAGGCCACCGCCCGGCGTAAGCTGCTGGAGAAAATCTCTCTGGAGGAGATCCCGGCCTCCTCCCGGCGCTATCCCTGGGTGGCCTTCTCCCCCGACCGGGAGGTTGGAAAGGATATCCTCTTTGTGACCGATGTCTCCAAGACTATCGACGGGGTAAAGGTGCTGGACAAGATCTCCTTTACCGTGGGCCATGGGGATAAGATCGCCTTTGTGGGGGAGAACGAGAACGCCCACACTGCCCTGTTCCGTATCCTCACCGGCGAGCTGGAACCCGACGAGGGCACCGTCAAGTGGGGTCAGACTGCCACCTGCTCCTATTTCCCCAAGGACAATACCGCGTTCTTTGAGGACCACGACGAAAATCTGGTGGAGTGGCTACGCCAGTTCTCCCCCGATCCCCACGAGGCCTATCTCCGCGGCTTTTTGGGCCGGATGCTCTTCTCCGGGGACGAGGTGTACAAGAGCGTCAAGGTCCTCTCCGGCGGGGAGAAGGTCCGGTGTATGCTCTCCCGGATGATGCTCTCCGGGGCAAATGTCCTGCTTTTGGACCAGCCCACCAACCACCTGGATTTGGAGTCCATCGCCGCGGTCAACAACGGCCTGGAGGCTGTCAAATGCAACGTCCTTTTCTCCAGCCACGATCACCAGATGGTCCAGACCGTGGCCAACCGGATCTTTGACTTCACCAGTGACGGCAGGCTCATCGACCGGAAGATGACCTATGACGAGTATTTGGCCAGTACCTCCAGCATGAGCTGACCCCCAGCCCGAAAGCCCTTTATAAAAGCGTCCTCTATTGTGGCCGTCCATGCCTGTGCATCTTTGTTGGAAGGCTCGTCTGCAAAGGCCAGCCCAAATTGCTTTTGGATGGTCTCGTAATAGGGAAAAAGCGCTTTATTTGCCCTTTGTGCCGCGTCAGAAATTTGTTCCTTCATCAGAAGGGCTTGCAGTTCCTGGATAAGTGCCATCATTAATCGACTCCTAATACAGTGTTTTCATTCGTAATCATATACGAATGAAAACACTGTATCAAGTGCTAGAGGTATTTTTATGACTCCTTTTTCGAAGAAATTACGCGAAATCCGTATAGCAAAGGGAAAAAAGCAGCGGGAGGTTGCAGAATATCTAGGAATCCACATCCGTTCCTACCAAATGTATGAAGAGGGTAAAAATGAGCCTTCTATTTTAAAACTAATTGCGCTAGCTGACTTATTTAATGTACCTCTGGACGAACTGGTAGGGCGGGACACGCAGAATTTCTCCCAGGAAAATACAGAAGGATAGCGGTCCACAGACATTTATCCTTGAAGCTTCTTTGGGTTATTAAAGTTCTAATCAAGTGTCTGTTGTCCGAACGAAAAAAGCAGGGTATAATAATGTCATGAAGGAGCTGAGGCCATGCAAACGCGGCACACCGGCAAGGACAGCGTCTTTACCTTCCTCTTCCGTCAGCCTGGAAATGCCCTCAAGCTCTATCAGTCCCTCCATCCGGAAGATACTGCCGTGTCTGAATCCGACATTCAGATTGTCACCCTTGAGAATGTTCTGGTCACTGGCCAGTATAACGACTTCGGTATCCTCGTGCGG
>JAAWBF010000022.1 GCA_022792555.1 Oscillospiraceae bacterium | reverse complement strand
GTCGTCCAGCGGGTGCTCTGTCACCGGCAGCAGCTCCACATGGGTAAAGCCCAATTCTTTCACATAGGGGACCAGATATTGGGCGATCTCCCGGTAGGTCAACAGTTCCCCGCCGCCAGTCCGGCGCCAGGAGCCCAGATGAAGCTCATAGATGTTGAGCGGGTGATCATAGATGGGACTGCGTTTGCGGTGATTCAGCCACGCCTCGTCTCCCCATACATATTCGCCCAAATCGTAGATCTTAGATCCAGTACCTGGGCGGGTCTCCGCATGGAACGCGTAGGGGTCCGCCTTGGCCAGTATTCTGCCGTCCTTGGTGTGGACGGCATATTTATAAGTGTCATAGCGCTTAAGCCCAGGGACAATCCCCTCCCAGACCCCGCCGCCGATCGGTTCCATCGGGCAGATATCTGGGTCCCATCCGTTAAAATCGCCCATCACAGCCACCAGAGCTGCGTGGGGCGCCCATACACGAAACAGGTGTCCCTGCTGGCCCTCGTGCTGGACAGGATGGGCGCCAAAATAGTTCTGCGCCCGAACGGCTTGTCCCTGAAGGAAGGCGGCCAGTGCGCCGCTGCATGTTTCTTCTCTCATTGTGCTACCCTCTCTCTTTCACATTCACATGTTGTTCCCCGTACCCTCCGGCGCCGTATCGTCAGCGCGGTTGAAAACGAGGAAAGCAATTCTTTGTTTCCACGCCCGTAGGGTGGGGAAACCTTGCTGCTTTTCAACTGTGTTGACAATATCGCTGCAATACAGGAAAGCAGGAATAGCAAAGGATCTGAACCGCAGACCGCACCGTTTGAAGCAGCAACCCCCCGACTCAGCCCCCAGGCTATATCCGGTGCTCTATCGCATGCCTTTCCTTTCTAAACAAACGGTGTATGACTCAACAGTTCAGATCGCCTTCCACGAGATTTCTAGGGAGGTTACAAATTGTGTCTGTCATTCTCGATAATAAGTGACCATTATATCACGGGAATGTTTGTATAAATAATACAACATAATAGGAGAGGTGTCAAGGCGTATCTTACCAAACACCATACAAGTTTCCATAAAAAATGAAGTGCTAGTCCCCGATGTACGTTCCAGGCGATTCCATAGCCCGCTCCATGTCCTGAAAAGCGCGGAGGAACCTCTCCCGCTGTACTTGATAGTCCGCCCCTCCCCGGCGCTTGAGTGCTGTCCCTAAAATCAAAGCGAGCTGTGCCGCAAGAAAGGCGTCCTCATAGATCCCAGCTTGGTTGTAGTATTGGGCTTCCTCCGCCAGTTCACAGGCAGCCGTCAGATCTCCCCGTTCCAAAGCGGTCCGAGCGGCTTGAACGCCCGCTCTGGCGTGCAGGAGACACCCCTCGTCTGAGGTTCCGGCCAAGGTGTCCGCCTTTAACGCAGCGATACAGTCTTCCCATCTGGCTTCACGAAAGGCGTCTCGCGCCCCGTCCAGGCCATCTGGCACAGAGCCGTCGGAGATTGGGGCATCGGACAGAAAACAGCCAGTGGGCAGATGCAGCATTTTGGCCAGATATTCTAAGGTGCGGACCGAGGGTGTAGCGCTGTCCGTCTCAATCTTAGAGAGCATATTGCGCGTGATACAGTCCCCCGCCAACTCCTTCTGCGTCATCCCCCGCTCCAGGCGGGCAGCCCTGATCTTTTGTCCCAACGTCACGACAACCCCCTCCAGTGCAATCACAGCAGCCCTTGTTTGACAGGCTCTCTCTGTGGGAGAAGCGCGAGCCGCTTTTTTGGGTTTATTTTGCGTATGTAACTAGAATTCACATCTCATTATACTATAGTGCTGCTGGAATGACAATCCAAAATATGTAGTTTAATTCCGGTCTCTTTCTTTCAATCTGACAAAACAGCTGTAGAGCGGGCCGCTACGGCCCGCCCCCAGCCTGTCAAAAAGAGTCTTAGAGCACACGCACATACAGGTGTGGGAAAAGGTAAATCTATGGCGTATTTGGTAAGGAAAAGATGGTTATGGTGCCAGCAGCAATTGACGCAGCAGCTGTGCAAAAATACCGGGTACGGTCAAGCGGTCCACAGCGGAGCTGGCCACAATCGGAATGGAGGTGATCTCCCGCTCTCCCACGCGGACCGACATCTCCCCCAAGGTCTGGCCGGCTTCTACCGGGGCTTCTACATCGTCACAAAGCTGGATATCTGTGGTCACACAGTTCAGTTCGTCTTTCTGCACCAAAATCCTGGTGGAACGGGAGAGCACCGGCTGGATCTGATTCTGAACACCCAGCAGCACATCAATTGGCGGCAGTGCCTGGGCAGGATAGACATCCATCAGGGTGTAAGTGGCAAACCCATAGCTCAACAGATCCTTGGCCGATCCAAAGCGCTGGTCCGAGCTGTCCGCCTTGAGCACGACGGCAATCAGCTCCATACCATCCCGCTCTGCCGTAGCAGACAGACAGTAACCTGCCGATTCCGTATGGCCAGTTTTTAAGCCGGTGGCTCCCTCATAAAAACGGATGAGCTTGTTTGTATTGGCCAGCTGAAACTGCCCATCCCGGATAGAGTCCATCCAGATGGTGGTATAGTCCCGGATCTGCGGGTGTCCGATCAGCGCCCGTGACATGAGTGCAATATCGTAGGCGGAGGTTAGATGTCCGGCAGCGGGCAGGCCGGTACAGTTGAGAAAACAGGTATCCTGCATCCCCAGCTCTCTGGCCCGTTGGTTCATCCGGGCCACAAAGCTCTCTTCGCTCCCGGCCAGATGCTCGGCCAGCGCAACTGCCGCGTCGTTGCCTGAGACCACCGCCACCGCCTTAAGCATATCACGGACCGAGAGCTGTTCCCCCTCCTTCAGATAGACCTGAGAGCCCCCCATGGAAGCCGCACGGGCGGACACTGTCACTTGCTCCTCCAGGGTGATCCGGCCGCTGTCAACCGCCTCCATCACCAGCAGCATCGTCATGATCTTCGTCACACTGGCCGGCTCCAATTTATCATGTGCATGGGATTCATATAGGATCTCTCCGGTCTCCTTCTCCATTAAAACTGCAGCCCCTGTCTCAACCTGGGGCGCACCGCCTGCCGCACGGGCAGGCAGTATCACGAGTAAGGCGGCCAACAGGACCGCAGCCGTTTGTTTCATAAAGCGTCTCCTCCATCGCTTCTGGCAGTTTTTCCATTCAAAGGATGTGAGGTTTCCCAGCCTTCTATACTGGAAGATTTTTTCGCCTGCACTGCTGGCCGTCCAAAAAAATATTGCTTATTTTTTCATTTTCCCCCTTGACGAAATCAAAAAAGTTGTTATAATAGTCTCTGCTGCCAAGCTCTTGGCCGCACCCGCGCTGCTTAAATTAATTCTCTTTTTATTATCGATGGTTCAACCTGGAGAGATGGCTGAGTTGGTCGAAGGCGCACGATTGGAAATCGTGTAGGCGTTAATAGCGTCTCAAGGGTTCGAATCCCTTTCTCTCCGCCAAAGAAAAAGCCTTGTATCACAGTGGATACGGGGCTTTTTTGCTGTTAATTTTCGAGTGTTTACCCTTTAAATTACCCTTTACAGATTTTTTGACCCTTAGCAGCTAGTCCGTCATAGTAGTTCTGCATTCGTGCTGCTGTATCTTTCATCATCTTTTCAGAGGTATGGGTGTAGACGTTGAGAGTAAAACTGGCAGTAGCGTGTCCTAACAGGTCCTGCACAGATTTTATATCTGCACCACTTGCAACTGCTACAGTGGCCGCCGTGTGTCTTAGATCATGTGGACGTGCATCAGGTCTGCCAATACTAGCGGCAATTTTTTTGAACCGCCGATAGAAAGTGGAAATGGCATAATGTTTCCCCGATTCATCCGTGAATACCAAATTGTCTGGGTTATTCCAGATCGGACCGGCCTTTGAGCGGTTCTCTATTTGTTTTATCCGTTCAGCCCGGAGATAATTAAATGCGATTGGCGGTGGCTCTATTGTGCGTGGTTTACCGCTTTTGGTAAAAGCTGCAATATAATACTTTCCGCCTTTTATATTTTCCTTTTGAAGCTGCTGGTCGATGGTAATACGACCCCGCTCGAAATCTACTTGCTCCCATGACAAACCTAAACACTCACCCTCACGCAGTCCAGCAAATAAGCATAAAGCATAAGCATTACGCATGGGGGAATCATCTATTGCTGAGAGAAACAAAGGGATTTCATCATCTGCGAGCGGGCTTATTTCATGCTTCTTGGCTTTTGGAAGTTCTGCGGCATCGCATGGATTTACCTGGATAATGCCCTGTTTCAAGGCAACGCCAAACGCCTTATGAAGTACAGCGGACACGTTTTTTACTGTTTTACCAGACAGTCCCGCTTTCGTCATGGAATTATAAAGTCGCTGGATATGGGCGCCTTTAACAGCTTGCAGTTCTACCGCTCCAATAGCTGGTTTAATATGGTTCTTGATGATTCCCTCATAACTTTGATAGGTTAGTAGCTTAACTTTATTGACGCAAAAGGTAGTAAGCCATTCATCCGCCCATTCAGCTACTGTGATTTTATTGGGAGCTTGGTAGATTCCTTTGTCAATGGAGGCCACTACTTGAGCCAGTTTCTGCCGTACTTCTTTTTGAGTAGAACCATAGACGCTACGTTGGACCTGTTTCCCAGTGCCAGGATCTCGACCCACAGTATAGCGGGCCTCCCAGCGTCCGTCTGGCCGTTGTCTGATCGTGCCACTTCCTTGCGCATTGCGTGTTGATTTTCTTGCCATATGGAATATTCCTCCGTTTATCATATGTGGCGTAATACCCCTAGCTTTAGCTATGGGGATATAAGCCACACCTTGTTCCCCTGTATTTGGCACTATAGGGATTGTATTAGTTTTCATTGAGTGGTATAGTATTCTCGTGGAATATAAAAGCAATCACAATAATGTGTGAGGTGTTGAGATGGAATACAGCTATAAATTTCGTATCTATCCCAACATAACTCAGGAACAGCAGATAAAGAGGACTTTTGGTTGCTGCCGGTTCGTCTGGAATCACTATCTTGCTTTGCGGAAGGGAATCTATGAGCGAGACGGAAAGACAATGAACTACAATGCCTGTTCTGGGGATATGACACAGCTCAAGAAGTCCCTGTCATGGCTGAAAAAGGTGGACGCAACCGCTTTGCAATCCTCTCTGCGTGATTTGGACACCTCCTATCAGAACTTTTTCCGACGGGTGAAGCAAGGCGGAAACCCCGGCTATCCCCACTTCAAGAGAAAACACGACCACCGGAGAAGCTACAAGAGCAAGTGCGTGGGCACGAATATCAAAATGTTGGACAAGGCGGTGCAGCTCCCAAAACTGGGTGCGGTGAAATGCCGTATCAGCAAGGAGGTCAAGGGGCGTATCCTGTCCGCAACGGTCAGCCAAAACCCAAGTGGAACATACTTCGTCGCGCTGTGTTGTACCGATGTTGAGCTGGAACCGCTACCCTCTACTGGGGCGGTGGCCGGCCTTGACATGGGGCTGAAAGCATTTGCTGTCGTGTGGAGTACCCCAACCATAAGCACCTGACCAAGAGCCAGAAGAAACTTGCCAAGCTCCAGCGCCAGCTGTCCTGAAAATCAAAGGGGAGCAGCCGCCGGGAGAAAGTAAGGCTCAAGGTTGCCCGTCTCCATGAACATATCTCCAACCAACGGTCTGATATGCTCCACAAGCTGTCCACCAACTTTGTACGGAACTACGACCTGATAGCCATTGAGGATTTAGCGCCGTCCAATATGGTCAAGAACCACAAGCTGGCCCGGT
>JAAWBF010000152.1 GCA_022792555.1 Oscillospiraceae bacterium | reverse complement strand
TGGGCGGTGAGATCGCCGCCCGTCTCGCTGGAATCCCAGTAGTGAAACTCGTGTACCGGGACCCGCTCTCCCGCCCGGAACAGCAGGCTGTCCCGATCTGCGGCCAGCTCCGCGTAGCCGAAACGCACGAGATGATCGGTCCGGACGGCGTCCCCAGGGAGACAGCCCGCCATGGGATAGCACAGTCCATCCGCCCCCTGGAGGGTCCGGCCCAGATAGAGAAAGCCGCCGCACTCCGCCACGGTGGGTATACCGCCCTGGACCGCCTTGCGGACGGCAGTACGCATCTCCGTATTTTCCGCCAGCCGGGAGGCGTAAAGCTCCGGGTAGCCCCCCGGCAGATACAGTCCGCAGGCCCGATCCGGCAGACAAGGGTCCCTCAGAGGACTGAAGAATCGCAGCTCCGCGCCGGCGGCCTCCAGGGTCTCCAGGGTCTCTGGATAAGTAAAACAAAAGGCGTCGTCCCGCGCCACGGCGATAGGGACTTCCCTTTTACAGCCCTGTCTGGGTAAACCTCTGGGCCGGTCCGCCCGCTGTCCAAACCGGGCAAAAAAGCGGTCCCAGTCCAGGTTTTGGTCCAGCTGGCGGGCGATCCGGTCCAGCCGGACGGACAGATCGTCAACCTCTCCGGCGGTGTACAGGCCCAGGTGGCGGTGTGCCAGAGCCGCCTCCTCCAGGTGGGGCAGACAGCCCACCACCGGCAGGCCGGTCTCCCGCTCCAGAAGGGGAAGCAGGCGGTCTGCGAGGGCGGGAGAACAGTCGTTGAGCAGGAGCCCGGCGATGCGGCTGGGCTGTCGAAAGGCCTGCAAGCCCCGGATCTGGGCCGCCAAGGTCAGGCTGGCCCCTCTGGGCCGCACGACCAGCAGGACGGGAAGATCCAGGGTATCCGCCACCTGCCACCCGCTGGCGCGGTCAGTACTGCCGCCCAGGCCGTCATAAAACCCCATGGCAGCTTCGATTATTGCGGCCCCATGGCCCGCGCACGTTTGGGCATAGAGGGTCTGTACTGCGGTCTCATCCGCCAGGAACAGGTCCAGATTGCGGCTCTCCACCCCTAGGACGGCGCGGTGGAACATAGGGTCGATGTAGTCCGGCCCGCATTTGAAAGCACAGGGCCTGTATCCCCGCCGTTGGAGGGCGGCCAGCAGGGCGCAGGTCACAATTGTTTTCCCGCTGCCCGACCCAGGGGCCGCGATCAGTACCTCAATCATCGCAGTTTCCCGTCACCAAAAAAATGGGGTTGTTGGCGGCCAGCAGGTGCAGGTCTCCCGCCGGCCTGCTGCGGCTGACGGCGATCTGTGTCACCTGGGCTTCAATGCCGTGCCGCTCCAGCACAGCCAGGGCGGTGGACAGGGTCTCTAGGGCGATGGCGGAGATACAGATGTGGGCCTGGGCGTTTCGCGCCAAAACCAGGTCCACAATGACCCCTAGTCTGCCCCCGCTCCCGCCGATGAACACCCCGTCCGGCGCGGGCAGAGCCGCCAGCCCCTCCGGGGCCCGGTCCTCCACCACCTGCAGGTTCCACGCGCAGAATTTTGCCCGGTTGGCGTGTATCAGGTCCAGCGCCGCAGGACTGTACTCAATGGCAAACACGCGGCCCTGCTCTGCCGCCAGAGCCAGCTCTACGCCGACGCTCCCCGTCCCCGCGCCGATATCCCAGTAGACGCCGTCCCGGCGCACCCCCAGCTTGGCCAGGGCGGCGGTGCGGACCTCCTGCTTGGTCATGGGGACCGCGCCCCGTAAAAACGTGTGGTCGGGGAAACCGGGGACCCGGCGGTCCAGGCGGGGGGCCGCCTCGGCCAGCAGGACGGAGCGTGGGTGAAAGTCCCGCTGGGCCAGCTGCTCCGCTGTACCTGTAGTGACCAGCTCCTCCGGCTCGGACAGGCGCGTCCCCACTGTGACCGGGAGGCTCCCCAGACCTGCCTCGGCCAGCCGGGCGCAGATCGCCCTGGGACTGAGCACGCCGGTGAGGAAAAACGCCGGCCTCCCCTGGGTAACGGCCCCGATGACATCGCAGTCCGCCCCGTGGGCCGAGACGAGTACCCAGTCCTGCCAGGGCCGCCCCAGCTGGGCGGAGAGGAGCTGGACGCTGGATACGCCGGGCAGAAGTTCAACCGGGATCCCCCGTTCCCGCAGGAGGGGCAGCAGCCCCCGCGCCCCGGAGTAAAATCCGGTGTCCCCGCTGAAGACCACCGCACAGGTCCCGGTCTGTTGTAAAATCGCGTCCAGCAGCGCCTCCGGCCGGATGGCCGCAATCCGGTTTTGGGTGCAGCCCTGGGGGAGGCCGTCCAGCAGCCGCCCGGCCCCCAGAATACACTCGGCCTGCCCCAGGGCGGCGGTACAGTCCGCCGTCCTGGTCCCCGGCCCGCCGCCGAGGGAGACGAGGATTACCTCTGTCATAGCCCCTTCCTCTCGTAGCCCCTGGGGGTGATCATCCTCCCGCCTGCGGCCAGGGTGGTCGAGCACCCGATGAACACGGTTGTAACCATGTCCAATTCGGCCTCCCGCAGCTGTGCCAGGGAGAGGAGCGCGGTTTCCTCCCCTGGCCTGCCGATGTTCCGAACGTAGCCGCACAGGGTCTGGGGATCCGCCCCAGCGGCGAGCAGGATGTCGCATGCCCTGCGCAAAACGTCTCTCCGATTGTGGGAGGCGGGGTTGTAGAGGCAGAGGGGAAAATCCCCCTCCGCCCCGCAGCGCAGCCGTTTTTCGATGACTTCCCAGGGGGTGAGCAGATCGGAGAGGGAGATCACACAGAAGTCGTGCCCGATGGGGGCGCCCAGAAGGGCCCCGCCGGAGAGGGCCGCCGTCACGCCTGGGACCACCGCCACCTCCACCTGGGGCCACTCCGGCGCCAGCTGTAAGACCGGCCCCGCCATGCCGTACACGCCTGCATCTCCGCTGCAAACCAAGGCCACTGTTTTCCCGCCTGCCGCCCTCTCCAGCGCCCAGCGGCAGCGGTCCAGCTCCTGCCCCATGGGGGTGGTGTAGCACTCCTTTTCAGGGAACAGGCCGGAGACCAGCGCCACATAGACGGTGTAGCCGCACAGGATTTGAGCCTCCTCCAGGGCCAGTCGGGCCTGGGCGGTCAAATACTGGGGAGCTCCGGGTCCAAGCCCTACCACATACAATTTATGAGACATCTTCTCTCTGCCACCTCCAATTGGGGGTATAGGGCGCCTGGGCCAGCGCCAGCGTGACCCCGTTTCCTGCGCACTTGCGCCAGTAGAGCCCGCCTCCGCTGGCGCACACTGCACTCCGCTCACAGACATTGTCCACACCGGTGACGGACTGCACAAACTCAGAGGGGGTAAATTCCCCTGGCAGGGCGGCCAACTGCGCGGCGGAGTAAAACCGGCAGGACCAGCCGTGGGCCCGGCAGAAGGCCAGCAGCCCTGGCTCCCTCTCCTTGCGGTCGATGCTGGCCGCGGCAGAGATCGCCCGGGGGTGGACGCCGCTCTGGGCAAGCAGCGTCTGGAAGCTCCCCTCCAGTGCGGCCTGCGCTGTGCCGCGCCGGCAGCCAATCCCCAGAGTCAGGATCCGCGGCACCAGGGAGAGGCAGGGGGAATCGGACGGTCCCAGCGCCAGCCGGATGTCGCACTCCGCCGTATCCTGGGTCTCCTCCACCCCGGCAGGGGGTAAGCCCTCTATGGGCCAGGGGCTGTACACGCGGACTGTGCGCCCCGCCAGTACCGCGGCAGAAATCGTCTTGATCCGTTCCGGGTTGGCAATCCAGCAGTTCTGCCCCTTGGCCCACTCATCTACGGCAAACACGCCGCGGACATCGGTGGCAGTGGTCAGCACCGGCACCGCGCCGCAGACCGCCGCCAGAGCACGGGCCAAGTCGTTGGCGCCCCCCAGATGGCCGGATAAGATGGGCACCGCAAATTGTCCGCACTCATCCACCACCACAACCGCCGGATCAGCTGTTTTACTGCGCAGGTAGGGGGCGATGGCCCGCACCGCGATCCCTGCCGCCCCTACAAACACCAGGCCCTGAGCCTGGGCAAAGGCCGCCTGAGTCCATGCCGCCAGAGAGAGGGGCCGCCCGCACCTGGACACCGTACCGCCCAGCCCTGCCGCCAGCCGGGTGGCCAGGGCTTCCCCCCGGTCGGAGAAGGTCAAATACCTCAGCTGCACGGCTCGCACCCCGTCCGAAATGCCGTGGTAAAGGCCGGGTCATACAGCTTGCTGCGCAGATAGCCGCCGGAGAGGAAGCCGCCGACCAGAATCAGGGCGGTCCTCCGAATCTCAGATCCGCTCTGGGCCAGGGTGCCCACAGTACAGCGCACGATTTTTTCCTCCGGCCAGGTGGCCTTGTAGACGAGGGCCGCCGGTGTTTGGGGTGGATAGCCGCCCCGGAGCAGGGCGGACTGGACCTCCTCCAGCAGACCAGCAGACAGGAAGATCACCATGGACGCGCCGTGGCCCGCCAGGACCTCCAGCCGCTCGGTCTCCGGCACCGGCGTGCGCCCTGCCATGCGGGTGATGATGACGCTCTGGCTGACGCCGGGCAGGGTGTACTCCGCACCCAGGGAGGCCGCCGCGCCGCAGAAGCTGGAGACCCCCGGCGTGTCGTCCCAGGGGATGCCGCGGGCGTCCAGGGCGTCCATCTGCTCCCGGATCGCGCCGTAGAGGCAGGGGTCCCCGGTGTGGAGGCGGACCACCTCCCGGCCCTGGACATGGGCCTCCTTCATCACGGCCAGCACCAGTTCCAGGGTCATCTCCGCGCTGTTGTAAATGCGGCAGTCCTCCCGGGCCATGTCCAGCAGGGCCGGGTTGACCAGGCTTCCCGTGTAGAGTATGACATCCGCCTGTTTCAGCAGGGCCGCCCCCCGTAACGTAATCAGATCGGGAGCGCCCGGCCCGGCCCCTACAAAATGTACCATCTTAATCCTCCCCCTCCTCCAATTTCCGCTGCAAAAGGTCCCCTCGGATCCACCCGGCCTGCCGTGTCTCGCCGAGCAGGCCGTATTCATTGGAGAATACCACCGCGCCAACCTCATAGGCCCCCGCCGCCCGCTGCTCCAGGCGCCGCTGGATGGCATCCAGCAGCCGGTCCAGCACGGCGGCCCGCAGTCCAGCCTCGTCCAGAAGAGCAATACAGGCATCTGTCGTGGCCGCCTCCATCAGTCCACGGCATAGGGCGGCATCCGCGCCGCAGACGGCGCTGTAGGCACAGAAGAGCTCCATCCGGCAGTCGGCGGCACGGGAGTGGGTGTTCATAATCCCTCCGGCCACCTTCACCAACTTTCCGATATGCCCCACCAGCAGCACCTGGGCAAACCCCAGCTCCGCCGCGCAGTCCAGGGCCTCCCCGATGAAGTTGGAGCACTTGACCACCGGAACCTGGGGCTGGATCCAACCGGTCCTTTGCAGGAAGTCCACGCCGTAGTTCCCCGGCGTCAAAATCAGCCCCCGCGCCCCCAGGACGGCGGCCTGCCGCTCCTGGATCGCAATGGTGTCGATGATCGCCCGCTCGCTCATGGGCTCCACAATGCCGGAGGTGCCCAGAATGGACAGCCCCCCAACAACCCCCAACATGGGGTTAAAGGTCTTTTCGGCGGCCTTGGCCCCGCCGGGGATGGAGATCGTCACCGCGATCCCGCCGGTATAGCCCAGGGCCTCACAGCGCTGTCTGACCTGTGCCTTAATCATGCGCCGGGGGACCCGGTTGATCGCCGCCGCCCCTACCGGCTGATCCAGGCCGGGCTTTGTCACCCGGCCCACCCCCGCGCCGCCGTCAATCTGAATCCCAGCCGGGATCCTTTTCACAGTGGCGCAGACCAGCATCCCGCTGGTGATATCCGGGTCGTCTCCACCGTCCTTGACCACCGCGCACCGGGCGCTGTCTCCCCCGTCCAGGAGGACGGCCTCGGCCAGCGGGACAGTCACTGCCGTCCCCGCAGGGGTCACCAGGGAGACCCGCTCCGGGGCTCTGCCGCCCAGCAGCAGATCCACCGCCCCGGACGCCGCCAGCGCGGCGCAGGTCCCCGTGGTGTACCCGCAGCGCAGATGTTTTGCGCCCCAGCGCGGCTGATGGGAAATCGTACCGCTCTCCCCCTTTCCGCAAGAAAAAGCGCCCTGTGCCAACGACACAGAGCGCACACAGCCCCGCCACAGATATGGCGAGGCCGAACAAGCAGTAACACTTCCGGTTTCGGCAGAATGAAACCAGCCGCCATGTATCTGACTTAGCTTTTCTAGGAAAGCATCACAGTGACCGACTCGCGGGGCCTCTCACCCCATTCCATGTACCGTAATACCGTCGCTACAGTTGAAAACACAAGAAAGCGCTTTCTCTCCCCCGCCCTTTGGACGGGGAGACAATGCCGTTTTTCAACTGCGCCCACGATAACGCCTGCGGCTGATACAGTATAACATTATGGTTCGAGTATACCACGGCGCCGTCCCTCTGTAAAGGGGGGTGAATTGAAAATTTTTCCTACTCCCAGCCCGCTGGACCGGACGCCTCTTCAACAGGCACGGAATCCGGCTTCCCCCTCCCTCTGCGGAAATACCGCAAATCGGACATCCAATACACATAGTCCGCGCCGCTCTGATAGGGTATCCGGTTTTTTGACAATCGTATCAGCCACTTTACAGCTGGATGGTGTTTTCCCGTATTCCGCACCAGAACCCCCTCTGCTAATAGGGCATTCGGTTTGCCTAATGGGTCGAGATCCTCGTCAAAGACGGACACCTCCATCCCCTCATACAGTTCAACATCAGTTCCCTCTGAATCGTTTACAATGTCAGCCTGGGAAAAGAGATAGAGCGGTGCGCCGCTCTCCTGGTCAACGGCACAGCATTCGTTAAAATCCAGCCAGATCCTGGCCTTATCCAGGGGCATAGCAGCAAGGCATTTGTCTTGCTTGGTCCGCTGTACGCCTTTGTATTGATAGGGGTAGGGCTGTGCCATGGAAAAAGTCCTCTCAATCTCGGTATTTGAAGCTGTGATTATTTATTGTATCATACCTCCCAGCATACCACAAGACGGTTCCAAGTGTCCCAAGCACAGAGTTTTTATCTGTGTTTCTCCCCCGCCTCCGGCAGGGGAGAAACACACAAATAAATCTTCGTGGCGGACACTCCCCGTCAAAAAACACCTTGACAGATCCCGCAGACTGTGATAGTTTATCTGCAAATGGAATACTATACCAGCCGCAGCCGTTCCTACGGCACATGGAATGGGGTGAGAGGCCCCGCGAGTCGGTCACTGTGATGCTTTCCTAGAAAAGCTAAGTCAGATACATGGCGGCTGGTCCCATTCTGCCGAAACCAGAAGTGTACGGTTGATTCGGCCTCGCCATATTCATGGCGGGGCTGTGTGCGTTCTGTGTCTTTGGCACAGGGCGCTTTTTTTGCGGCCCGATGGACTCCGCGTTTCCACCGGCAGGTCCCGCCGGGAAACAATATACATCTGTAAGGAGGAACAACATCATGGGAAAACAGAAGAAGCTTCCAGCAGCTCTGCTGGCGGCGACCCTGTTAATCGGCCTGATCGGGCCCGCTTTCGCACAGGAGGCCGGCGTCTATTCGGACGTCGCCGGCCACTGGGCGGAGGAAGAGATCGCACAGGTAACGGCGCTGGGGCTCATTGATGGAAAGACGGCGCACACCTTCGCCCCCGATGAGAACATGACCCGCGCCGATCTGGTGGCGGCACTGTACCGCGCGGCAGGCCGGCCGGCGGCGCCCGCAGGGAGCGCAAATCCCTTTCACGATGTGGCGGACAGCGCCCCCTACCGGGACGCCGTTGTGTGGGCCAATGCCAAGGGGATTGCAGCGGGAAAGAGCGCCAGCCAGTTCGACCCGGACGGCGCGGTGACGCGCCAGGAGATCGCGAAGCTCTTCAACCTGTTTGCCGCCGTACAGGTGGGAAAGGAGACCTTGACCAACCGCCAGGATGTGCTGTCTGGCTATGCCGACGCCGCCAGTGTGGCGGACTGGGCCAAAGGCCCCCTGAATTGGGCGGTGGCCAGTGAATTTATCACCGGCGTCCCCGGCAACAGATTAGATCCCTCCGGCACCGCCACCCGTGCCCAGGTGTCCGCCATTCTCTGCCGCTATCTGGCGGACAGCGCCACTGGGGACGCTGCCCTAGACAAGCCCCGCAACGAGAACGGGATCGGGGAAAACGAGTTGCTGGTGGTCAGCTTTGGCACCAGCTTCAACGACAGCCGGGTTAAAACCATTGGAGCGATTGAGGACGCCATGGAAAAGGCATTCCCTGACTACACGGTCCGCCGGGGCTTTACCTCTAATATCATCATTGAACACATCTTCCGCCGGGACGGCGAGCTCATTGACGATGTAAAGGAGGCGCTGGATCGGGCCAAGGAGAACGGGGTCAAAAATCTGGTGGTCCAGCCCACCCATCTGATGAACGGCTATGAATACGGCGACCTGGTCAAGGAGCTGGAGGACTGCGCGGACGACTTCGAGCAAATCAGAATCGGCGCCCCTCTGCTGACCACAGACGAGGACTACGCCGCGGTGGCCCAGGCTATGGTGGAGGCCACTGCCGGCTTTGACGATGGCAAAACGGCCATCTGCTACATGGGCCACGGCACGGAGGCCGCCGCCAACGGCGTCTACGACAAGATGCAGAGGATCCTGTCTGACAGCGGCCACAGCAACTATTTTGTGGGTACCGTAGAGGCGGAGCCCAGTCTAGAAGCCGTGCTGAAGCTGGTCCAGGCCGGGAACTACGAGCGGGTGGTCCTGCGTCCCATGATGATCGTGGCCGGAGACCACGCCAACAACGACATGGCTGGGGACGATGCGGACTCCTGGAAATCCGTCTTTGAGGCCAACGGCTTTGCCGGCAAGGTGATCTGCGAGGTCAAGGGCCTGGGTGAGCTGGAGGGCATTCAGACACTCCTGGTGGAGCACGCCAAGCAGGCCAAGCCCCTGGACAACACAGGGATTGCCGTGGAGCCGAACCCGGCCAATAAGGCCAAGCTGTCAGACGGTGTCTACACCATTGATGTACACTGTGAGGGGATGTTCCGGGTGGTTTTCTGTGAACTGACCGTAAAGGACGGCCAGATGAGCGCCGCTATGACCCTCAGCGGCACCGGCCACAGCAAGATGTTTGTCGGGACCGCCCAGGAGGCCGGGAAAGCCACCGAGGGGATCCTCGGCTTTGTGGAGCAGGACGGCAAATATATCTTTACCGTCCCGGTCGCAGCGCTGGACACCCCTCTGGCCTACGCCGCCTATGGCACGAAAAGCGGTACCTGGTATGACCGTGTCTTGACCTTTGATTCCGCCACTGCTGTGGCCAAGTAGCATTTCCCCGTGCTTAGAACCTGTATTCAAAATTTCTGGCACCGTTTTCCCTCTCCCCTCCGAAGGAGGGGGAAAATCGATTGCCATTATTTGAGGAACCTGCCTATGAAACGAAGAAACTCTGTTCTGCTGGCCGCGCTGGCCCTGGGCCTGGCCTTGACCGGGTGCAGCGGCCAGGGATCACAGGCCGTCCAGCCTTCCCCCAGCACAAGCGCCGTCTCTCCCATACCCGCGGCCAGCCCCAGCGAATCCCAGTCTCTGAAGACACCGGCTGTACCGTCTGCATCCCTTCCGCCCATCCTCCCCTCGGAGGAGCTCCAGCCGCTGTCCCCCACCCCTGTCTCTGCGGAACCGGCGCGTACTACAGTGCCGCCTCCACCCTCCGCCAAGCCATCCCCCAACCGGCCAGCTACCCAGCCGCCCGTTCCCACCCAGGTCCCGACCCCAACACAGGAGCCCCTTCCAGTGCCGGAACCAACCCCGGACCCCCAGGAAAGCGCGGCCTTTGCGGATGGAAGCTACACCGCCTCTGTCACCCTGGAGGGCGGCTCTGGTAAGGCCACTGTGGAATCCCCCGCAGTATTGCGCTGTGAGGGGGGACAGTTCTGGGCTACCATTGTATGGAGCAGTCCCAATTTTGACTATATGAAGGTAAATGGAACACGGTATGACCCCATCAATACCGAGGGGAACTCCACCTTTGAAATTCCTGTGGCCGCCTTTGACCAAAAGCTGGAGGTTATCGCGGACACCGTGGCCATGAGCGAACCCCACGAGGTGGCGTATACCCTGCAATTCAGCGCCGCTTCCCTGAAAAGCATATAAAGGAGGTCGCTATGAAGCGTTGGATCCCGGTGCTCGTTCTACTGATGCTGTGCGCCTGTGGACACCAGGGGGAGACCCCGCCGGCCATTGAAACGCCGGCCCTCTCCTGGGCCGATCTGGCCTGGACGCAGGGCCTGGACCTGGCCTATGCCCAGCAGTTTTCCGTGGACCTTGCCCAGGGAGGGTTCGCCCGGATTACCATTGACCAGGACTGCTACCTCCTGGTGCCGGAAGGGGCGGAGCCCCCCAGCGACACCCCGGAGGAGGTGGTGATCCTGCGCCGCCCTGTACACAACATCTACTTACAGGCCACCGCCGCCATGGACTGCTTCCGGCAGTTAGACGCCATGGATGCCGTCACTCTCTCCGGCACACAGGCGGAGGGCTGGTATCTCCCAGAGGCCCGCCAAGCCATGGAGGAGGGCCGAATGATCTATGCTGGGAAGTACAGCGCGCCGGACTATGAGCTGATCGCGGCACAGCACTGCGGCCTGGCTTTGGAGTCTACCATGATCTATCACACCCCGGAGGTAAAGGAACAGCTGGAACGGCTGGGCATCCCGGTGTTGGTGGAGCGCTCCAGCTATGAGCGCCACCCCCTGGGCCGTATGGAGTGGATCAAGCTCTATGGAGTCCTTTTGGGGCTGGAGGAGGAGGCAGACTCCTACTTTAACCGGCAGCTGGAGCAGCTGGCCCCCATCCTGGAGCAGGAGAACACCGGAAAAACGGTGGCCTTTTTCTCTATCACCTCCAATGGATCGGTCACGGTGCGCAAGCCGGGGGACTATATCGCCAAGGCCATTGACCTAGCCGGCGGCGTCTATGCCCTGGCCGATCTGCCGGGGGAGGAGAACGCCCTGTCCACTATGAACATCCAGATGGAGACCTTCTATCAGGCGGCCAGGCAGGCGGATATTCTCCTCTACAACAGCACCATTGAGGCGGATTTGGAAACCGTGGACCAGCTCATCGCCAAAAGTGCGCCGCTGGCCGAATTTAAGGCGGTGCAGGAGGGGCAGGTGTGGTGTACTGGGAAGAGCATGTTTCAGTCCTCCCAATCCGTTGGCGCGCTGATCACGGACCTCCACACGGTGCTCACCCAGGAGGACCCCAGCGCCCTGACCTACCTCTACCGCCTGACCTGAGGAGCGCCGGTAGATGAAAACTCCAGTCTTTCGATATACCCTCTGCTTTATCCTTCTCGTGGTGCTGTCGGCGGTACTGCTGGTGTGGAACATCGGCGCTGGCAGTGTGGCATTTACCCCGTGTGAGCTGATCGCCGCCCTTCTGGGCCCGCCGGACCAGGGGATTTTATGGGGGATCCGCCTGCCGCGGATCCTGGCCGCCGCCCTTTTGGGTGGGGCATTGGCGGTATCCGGCTTTCTGCTCCAGACCTTCTTTGCCAATCCCATTGCCGGGCCCTTTGTGCTGGGGATCTCCTCCGGCGCAAAACTGGCCGTCTCCCTGGTCATGGTGGCGCTGTTCAGCCGGGGGATCGCCATCCACTCCCTGACGCTGGTGGCAGGGGCCTTTCTCGGCTCCATGCTCTCCATGGGGATCATCCTCCTGCTCTCCCGGCAGGTGCGGCAGCAGGGCCTGCTGGTGGTCAGCGGGGTGATGATCGGCTACATCTGCTCGGCCATTACGGATTTTGTGGTGACATTTGCGGACGACTCCAACATCGTCAACCTCCACAACTGGTCCCAGGGCAGCTTCTCCGGCACCAGCTGGGACGATGTGCGTTTGATGACGTGGGTGGTGGCGCCCGCTCTGGCGCTGGCCTTTCTGCTGTCCAAGCCCATCGGGGCCTACCAGCTGGGGGAGGTGTACGCCCAGAATATGGGGGTGAATATCAGGCGCTTCCGGGTGGCGCTGATCCTGCTCTCCAGCATCCTGTCCGCCTGCGTCACTGCGTTCGCGGGTCCCATCTCCTTTGTAGGGGTGGCGGTGCCCCATCTGATGAAGGGGCTTTTCCGCACTGCGAAACCCCTTCTTATCCTCCCTGCCTGCTTTCTCGGCGGCGGGGCCTTCTGCCTGTTCTGCGATCTCATCGCCCGCACTGCCTTCGCCCCCAGGGACATGAGCATCAGCTCTGTCACCGCCGTGTTCGGCGCGCCCATTGTGCTATATTTAATGGCCGCCCGAAGAGGGAGAGGAGGGACAGCATGACAGAGATCCGCCTCCAGACCCAGGGGCTCTGTGTGGGCTATCACGGCCAGCCCCTCCTGCGGGAGGTTCAGCTCACCCTGCGACCAGGGGAGATCATGACCCTCATCGGCCCCAATGGCGCGGGGAAATCCACCCTGCTTAAAAGCATCATCGGCCAGCTGGCGCTGATCGGCGGTACAGTTTTCCTCAACGGCGCGGATATGGCGGGGCTTTCCGCCCAAAAGACAGCCCGGCAGCTGAGTATCCTGATGACCACGCCGGTCCGGCCGGAGCGGATGACCTGCTTTGATGTGGTAGCCGCCGGGCGCTACCCCTACACCGGCCAGCTCGGCATCCTGACCGGCGCGGATCGCCAGAAGACAGTTCAATGCCTGGAGCTGGTACACGCCGCCCAGCTGGCAGACCGAGATTTCTCCCAGATCAGCGACGGCCAGCGCCAGCGGGTGCTGTTGGCACGGGCGCTGTGCCAGGAGCCCGATGTGCTGGTCCTGGATGAACCCACCTCTTTTCTGGACCTCCGCCACAAGCTGGAGCTCTTGGCCATTTTAAAGGACCTGGTCCGTACCCGGCAGCTGGCGGTTCTCCTCTCCCTCCACGAGCTGGACCTGGCACAGAAGATCAGCGACTGGGTGATCTGCGTCCATGGGGCGTACATCGAGCGGCAGGGCCCGCCGGAGGAGATTTTTACCTTGGACACCATCGCGGCGCTCTATGGTACTATCCGCGGCAGCTATCATACCCTGTTCGGTTCCTTGGAGCTAGAGCCCGTCCGTGGGACGCCAGAGGTCTTTGTGATCGGCGGCGGCGGGGCCGGAATCCCGGTCTACCGCCGTTTACAGCGGCAGGGGGTCCCCTTTGCCGCCGGTGTTTTGGCAGAGCACGATCTGGATTACCCCGTGGCGGACGCGCTGGCGGCGACGGTAATTTCGGAGCGCGCCTTTCAGCCGGTGGGGGATGCGACTTTCCGGCGGGCTTTATCCGTGATAGAGCAGTGCAAAAAAGTGTTGTGTCCTGTGACCTGCTTTGGGCCCGTCAACGAGAAAAACCGCCAGCTCCGGGAAGCCGCTCGGGCAGCTGGAAAACTGGAGTAGTTGGCGGATTCCGGAATAGGAGTGGACAATCCCGTCTGTTTCCTGTAAAATGAAGGGGCGGCTATGGCCCGTTCTTCCAATGACTGATACAGGAAGCGAGGGGGATTCCCTTTTATGATGAAGGTACTCTATCTGATCAACCACGCCGGAAAGGCTGGAACAGAGCGCTATGTCGAGACACTGGTGCGCTATCTAGGCGGGACAAAGGTGCAGGCGCATTTTGCCTATCACGAGGGCGGCCTGTTGGTGGAGCGTATGGAGGGTATGCACGTCCCGGTCCGGCAGATTGAGATGCGCAGTCGGTTTGACCGAAAGGCGGCGCGGGAGGTGGCGGCACTGTGTGCAGAGTGGGACATTGATCTCATCCACTGCCACTACCTGCGGGAGCACTATATCGCCCTGATGGCCAAAAAGTACCGGCCCGGCCTCCATGTGGTGTATACAAACCATTTTGTCATGGCCAACGACGCCGTCACCCGGCTGTCCAACCGATGGATGGACCGGAAACAGGACCAGATGATCGCGGTATGCAACCGCGGCAAGGAACAGCTCATCGCCAACGGCTGGAGCGGCGCGCGAATTCAGGTGATCTTTAACGCGGTGGATCTGGAGGCCTGGGCGGGGGACCGTTCGGAGTCCACCCTGCGCACCGAACTGGGACTGCCGGAGGACCGCTTTGTGATGCTGTGTGCCTCCCGGTTTGCCGCAGACAAGGGACACCGGTATCTGATCGACTCCCTCAAGCGGCTGACCCAGATCACCCAGGTCCCCTTTACCATGGTGCTGGCGGGGGACGGCCCCTTGCTGGAGGGGTGTAAGCAGCAGGTCCAGGCGCTTGGATTGGAGGAGCAGGTAAAATTTATCGGGTTCCGCAAGGATGTCAAAAACCTCTACAAGGGCAGCGATCTCTATGTCAACTCCTCTGAGCACGAGGCCCTCTCCTTTCTGATCATTGAGGCCATGGCGGCGGGCCTGCCGGTGGTGGCCACGGATATGGGGGGCAACCGGGATATTGTCAATGACGAGGCTGGCTGCGGTCTTTTGGTGGAATATAATAATCCGGTCTCCATGTCGGACGCCCTCAAGCGGCTGATGGAGGACCCGGAGCTGCTGGCCAACTGCCGGGCAGGGGCGCTGCGTACCGTGGAAAAAAAGTTTGAGATCCACAAGCTGGCCGAGGCTACCTATCAGGTCTATGAGACCGCGTGCCGGGAAACAAGATAGAGAGAGGTATTTATGTCTATCACAGAAAACAGTGTACTCATCCGCTTTCTAACCGCCTTCTGGGCGGCCTTAACCGGGGCTTGGGCCAATAGCGGGCTTGCCCGCAGGGCAGATGATCTGGAACACGCCCTGCGGAAGGGCGCGGAAAACAGCGGCCTGTGTCAGTTTGTCTGGCGGGAGGGGGCGATGATCCGCCTATGGCCCCACAGCGCCTCCTGCCGTCTGTTCACTGCCCTGGCGAATCTGCCCTGCGCCCTGGTCAAGTGGATCTACAAGCTGGGGCGGCCTGTGTGGGACGGCAGTTTGGCATTCCGTCTGATCACCGCCCTTGGGGGGGCCGCCCCCCTGCTGATCGGCCTGTTTTTACTGGTCATGCTGGTGGTCCCCCACGCCATGTGGAACAACCTGTATGGACTGCTGGGTGCCGTCGCTCTGACGGCGGTCTTTGTCCTGGGCAGCGCCGTCCGCTCCAAGTACCGGCTGGAGCTGGATCGGCTGGGGCCGTATATGCTCTTGTATATGGGGATGATCTGCTACGGATTGATCAGCTCTCTGTCCATCCATATGTCTGTCCGTTACTTTCTGTTTCATGTGACCTGCTTCCTGCTGGTTCTGCTCCTGGTGAGCAGCGTGCGCAGCTACGCCCAGCTCCAACAGACCGCTGTGCTGGCCGTGCTTGGGATTACCGTGGCGGCTGTGTACGGCTGCTACCAGGGCTATGTGGGAGTGGAGATCATCCCCTCCCAGCAGGACATGATCCTCAACGCGGGGATGCCGGGCCGGGTCTACTCCTTCTTTGACAACCCCAACAACTTCGCCGAGCTGCTGGTCATGCTCATCCCGCTGGATCTCGCCCTCCTCCTCAACGCCAGGGGCTGGCGGGGGAAGCTGCTGGCCCTCGTTTCTATGGCGATCTGTGTGGCGGCCATCGGCTACACCTATGGCCGCTCCTGCTGGCTGGGGCTGGTGCTGGCGGTGCTCGTCTTTTTTGCCCTGCAAAACTGGCGGTTCATTCCTCTTCTGATTCTGCTAGGGCTGTGTGCCGTCCCCCTGCTGCCTCAGACCATCTACAACCGGATCTTGACCATTGGCAACACCAATGACTCCTCTACCCAATACCGTTTCGCCATCTTTGACGCCACAGGGAAGCTGTTAAAGGACTTCTGGTATCGTGGGGTGGGCCTGGACCCCGATCTGGTCCACCGGGTTTTTGAGCAGTATCCTGTCATGAGCAATGGGGCCTATCCCATTCACACCCACAACAACTACCTTCAGATGTGGTGCGAGACCGGTCTGTTCGGTTTGATTGCCTACCTGGCGGTGCTCTGTTTCCAGCTCAAGGCGGGGGTAAAGAGCTACTTCTCCTCTGCCGACCAGAGGGTGAAAACCCTGCTGGCCGCCTCCCTGGGCAGCTTCTGTGGGATCCTGCTGGTCAGCATTGCGGAGTACACCTGGTTCTACCCCCGCAATATGTTCCTCTTTTGGGTCATCTTCGGGATCATCGGTGTCTGCGTGAAGCTGGGACAAATGCCCCCAGAGATGCAAAGCGGAAGACGGCGTTTAAAAGGATAATAACCAGCGTCCCCCGCCCGGCCGGGCGGGGGACAGCTATTTCGGACTGGTACGCTGTCTTCATCCATTCCCGTTTCTCATGTTAGAACACATTTACAAGCGGAGGAATACCTGCTATAATAAACGCACTGGTTTAGGGAAGTGCTTCCAGGCGGACACAGCAGTCTGGGGCTCTATGAGAGAAGAATTCAATCCATCAAAGGAGGAGAACCGCGCCATGCTTCAAATGCTGACCCCAATTTGTATCAAGGACATGGAAGTCCGCAACCGCATCACCCTGCCACCTATGTGCATGTACTGTGCTGGAGAGGACAGCCTGCCCAACGACAGTCACTTTGTCCACTACGTCTCCAGGGCGGTGGGCGGCACTGGACTCATCATCATGGAGGCCACTGGCGTCCTGCCCAGAGGACGGATCTCTGACCACTGTCTCGGCCTGTGGAACGATGGGCAGGGAGAGGCCATTGGGAAAATTGTCAAGGCGTGCCAGGCCAGAGGGGCCAAGATGGCCATTCAGCTCAACCACGCCGGGCGCAAGTGCGCCGCTAAGACGGAGCCGTATATCCACGCCCCCAGCCCCATCCCCTTTAGTGAGGACTACCAGACCCCCAAGGAGATCACGGTGGAGGAGCTGGCCGAGGTGGTATCGGCCTTCCAGGCCGCGGCCAAGCGGGCCTGTCAGGCCGGGTTTGACGCTCTGGAGATCCACGCCGCCCACGGCTATCTGATCAGCGAGTTCCTCTCCCCCCTAACTAACAAGCGCACCGACGCATACGGCGGTAGTCTGGAGAACCGCTGCCGGCTGCTGGAGGAGGTACTCGCAGCGGTGCGCCAGGTGTGGCCGGAGCAGAAGCCCCTGCTGGTACGGGTTTCCGCCGAGGACTACCTGGAGGACGGCATCCATCCGGCGGAGATGGTGGAGATTGTCAAGCGCATCAAGCCCTGGGTGGACATGGTGGACGTCAGCACCGGCGGGGTGGCCGTTGCCCCCATCAAGGTCTACCCTGGCTACCAGGTCAAGGCCGCCCAGACCATCCGGGAGAGCTGCGGGATTCCCACCATTGCCGTGGGTCTCATCAAGGACCCCCAGGTGGTGGAGGAGATTTTGGGCAATGGCCGGGCCGACATGGTGGGTTTGGGCCGGGAGCAGTTCCGCAACCCCAACTGGGTCCTCAATATAGCGCGGGACTATGGCATTGACTACCCTTGGCCCCAGTCCTATGAGGAGGCCTTCGAGGCCAGAAAATAATGCGGCAATACGATTAAAAATAAATCCCAATTCTCCCTTGTGTTGATTTGAAATAGTGCTGAGTAACTATTAAACCAGTATAAAACTTACTTACCTGTTAGCCAAAAGAGGAGTCGGACATGAAATATACATTGGATTGTGATATGCTGGATGGATTGGTTTTCATAGATGAAAGCTATCTGTCAGAATTGAATGATGAACTGCCCCCCGTCAAGTAGACAGTAAAATAATTCATAGAAAATTCACAGTGCAGAGGCACTGTGGCACCTTGCAAAATCTGTTTGTCAGCCGATGGCATCCAAACAGATTTTGCAAGGTCTGGTTATGCCACCAT
>JAAWBF010000151.1 GCA_022792555.1 Oscillospiraceae bacterium | reverse complement strand
GCCCCCGGCTGTGTGCTGGTGGATGCGGACTACTCCCAGATCGAACTGCGCCTGCTGGCCCACATTGCCGGAGATGCCCGGATGATCGCCGCCTTCCAGTCGGGGGAGGACATCCACACAGTTACCGCCTCCCAGGTGTTCGGCGTCCCAACCCAGGACGTAACCCATGAGATGCGCCGCCAGGCAAAGGCGGTAAACTTCGGCATTGTGTATGGGATCTCCGACTTCTCCCTCTCACAGGACATCGGCGTCACCCGGAAGGAAGCCAAGGACTATATGGACCGCTACTTTGAAAAGTACGCCGCCGTCCGGGCCTATATGGACGGGATCATTGCCAAGGCCAAGGAGGACGGGTATGTCTGCACCCTGCTGGGCCGCCGCCGGTGGCTGCCAGAGCTTAAATCCTCCAATTACAGCCTGCGTTCCTTTGGCGAGCGGGTGGCGCTGAATACCCCCATTCAGGGCACCGCCGCCGACATCATCAAGCTGGCCATGATCCACGTCCGGGACCGGCTCAAGGCCGAGGGGCTCAAAGCCCGGCTGGTCCTCCAGGTTCACGACGAGCTGATTGTAGAATGTCCCGAAGAAGAGGCGGAGACGGTCAAGACCCTGCTCACCCAGGAGATGGAGTCTGTGATGGACCTGTCCGTCCCGCTCCAGGCCGTCTCAGCCAGCGGAAGGAACTGGGCGGAGGCGAAGGGATGAACTATCAGCTGTGCCCCATGGACCGCAGCCACCTGAGCCAGATCGCCGCCTTGGAAAAGCGCTGCTTTTCCTCTCCCTGGTCTGAGGCGCTGCTCTCCCAGGCTCTGGACAATGAGAACGCCTCCTACATTGTGGCCCAGAGTGAGGATGGGACTGTACTGGGCTACGCCGGGATGCAGGTTATCTTAGACGAGGGGTATGTGGACAACATCGCAGTCCATCCTGACTACCGGCGACAGGGGGTGGCTGAGGCATTGCTGGGCGTCTTCGAGCGCTTTGGGGCAGTCCATCTGGCCTTCCTGACCCTGGAGGTACGCCCCTCTAATACCGCCGCTGTCTCTCTCTATGAAAAACACGGCTTTGAACTGGTAGGGCGCCGAAAGAATTACTATACCAACCCCAGAGAGGACGCCCTGCTCATGACCCGGACGTTTCGGGAGACGGCAGTGTACGATTAGAATTCATCCAGCAGAGGAGAGAGCAACCATGAATATTCTTGCGGTGGAGTCCTCCTGCGACGAGACGGCAGTGGCGGTCGTGCGGGACGGGCGTACCGTGCTGTCTGACATCATCGCCTCTCAGGCGGATATGCACGCCAGCTACGGCGGTGTGGTGCCGGAGATCGCCTCCCGGAAGCATGTGGAGGCCATCACAGCCCTGGCCGATCAGGCCCTGGACCAGGCGAAGGTCTCCAAACGGGAGCTGGACGCTGTGGCTGTCACCTATGCGCCAGGGTTGATTGGGGCGGTGCTGGTTGGAGTGAACTTCGCCAAGGCTGCGGCCTATGCCCTCAATCTGCCGCTGATCCCCGTTCATCACGTCCGGGGCCACATCGCGGCCAACTATATCGCCCACCCCAATTTGGAGCCCCCCTTTGTCTGTCTGTGCGTCTCAGGGGGCAATACCCTGATTGCCGATGTACAGACGTATACCCAGATGGCCTTGCTGGGGGCCACCCGGGACGATGCAGCCGGGGAGTGCTTTGATAAAGCGGCTCGTGTATTGGGGATCGGTTATCCAGGCGGGGCGCCCATGGACCGCCTGAGCCAGGACGGAGATGACAAATGCTATGCGCTTCCGCGGGCTTCGGTGGCAGATGCCCCATTGGATATGTCCTTTTCCGGGCTCAAGACGGCGGTAGTCAATCTGGTCCACAACGCCCAGCAGAAGGGGGAGACGTTGGATTTGCCCGGTCTGGCCGCCTCCTTTGCTGCTGCGGTCAGCGATACCCTGGTCCCCCGGACCATGGAGGCCGCCCGGCAGAAGGGCTATGGCAAGGTAGCGGTGGCTGGGGGGGTGGCTGCCAACTCCCGCATCCGGGCCGACCTGGAGCGGGCCTGTCAAGGGAGTGGAGACAGGCTCTTCCTGCCCCCTCTGTCTCTGTGCGGGGACAACGCGGCCATGATCGGCTGTCAGGGCTATTATGAGTATCTGGCGGGCCGCCGGGCCGGGTGGGATCTCAACGCCTATGCTACCCGCGCTCTGGATGTAGGCTGAAGAGGAATGCGGAGTTTTGATACAACCTCCCGGCGGGCCTGTGAGTATCCTGCCCGCCGGGATTTCCCACGCCGTTAAGGCGGTGAAACCCTTTAAGTTGACTGTGGTGAAGGAGGAAAAAGCATGAAAAAACCAGTTCTAGTGGTAATGGCGGCCGGGATGGGCAGCCGGTACGGCGGGCTGAAACAGCTCGATCCCGTAGGGGCTCACGGACAGCTCATCATCGACTACACCATCTATGACGCCCGCCGGGCTGGATTTGAGACGGTGGTCTTTGTCATTAAAGAGGAGATGGAGGCGCGCTTCCGGGCTGGAATCGGGGATCGAATCTCCCAGGCCATGGAGGTCAAGTACGCCTATCAAAAGCTGGACGACCTGCCCGCTGGGTACGCTGTGCCAGAGGGACGGGTCAAGCCCTGGGGGACGGCCCACGCCGCCCTGTCGGTCAGGAATCTCGTGGACGGTCCCTTTGCGGTCATCAACGCAGACGACTACTATGGTCCCCAGGCGTTCCAGGCCATCTATCAGTATCTGAGCACCACCCAGGACACACCGGAGCACTACGCCTATGCGATGGTGGGCTATCTGCTAGAAAATACTGTAACAGAACACGGGTCAGTGGCCCGCGGGATCTGCACAGAGAACGAGGACCACTTCCTGACCCAAGTCACCGAGTTTACCAACATCGAAAAAGGGGAGACCTGCCCCCGCGCCACTCAGGACGGCGGGGCCACCTGGATTGACCTGCCGGGGGACACTGTGGTTTCTATGAATCTGTGGGGCTTTACCCACAGCTATCTGGACGAGGCCCTGGCCCGCTTCCCCAGTTATTTGGACGAGATTCTGGCTCAAAATCCCCTCAAGGGGGAGGTCTACCTGCCCGCGGTAGTCAGCCAGCTCATCGCTGAGGGGAAAGCCAAGGTAAAGGTCCTCCACAGCAGTGACAAGTGGTACGGTGTTACCTACCACGAGGACAAGCCCACTGTTGTGGCGGCCATCGCCCAGATGACCGCCCAAGGCGCGTATCCGGAAGCGCTTTGGGAAACGATTTAGTGTCGATCCCCAAGATACAAAAGGCTCCCCCTTATGAAAAGGGGGAGCCTTTGGCGTTCTAGAGTCAACATTGGGCCGCTGCTGGAGTGAGCTTATGGGGAAGGGGGGTCTCGCTGGGACGGCCATGGAAGTCCCGGTCGTACCAACCGTCCAAGGGCGCGGCAGAGAAGAAGAACTCCAGGGCGGTGACGGCGGCAGGAATAGCGGCAGAGAGCTCTGCCAAGAGAATACGACTGTGGGCTGTGCTTTCGGCGTCGGGTTCTCTGGTGAGCACCATACCTCGGATGGGGGCACAGCCAGGGATAGTGCGAGCCACCCAGTCCACCACCCGCCGCCAGAACGTTCCATGGGCCAGGGTGAGCAGGCGGCTTACCCGGCAAAAGCATCCATAGCCCCACCGGTACTGCCGGAGAGAGACTTTCGGGTAAACCACTGGGATAATCTTGTGTAACACCTCCACAGGAAGCAGGGGCGGAATAGGGGTGTCCCGCATGGGGTCCAGACCCATTTGCAGCATCAGGGTCCGGTCCATCTCTGCCTCAATGGCGGCATGGGTGAGGGGGCCCTCCTCAGACCAGGCGTCCACATCCCCGTGGCAGGCGCTGTCCAGAACAAAGTGGCACAGAAATCCGGCGGCATAGCCCGTGGCCTGGGGTTGGTTCTCTTTCATGGCCCAGCGAAGACGTTCCGCCACTGGGCGCAGGGACTGCCGGTGCATCTCCATACCCAGGCGGCGGGGACAACCTGGAGGAACAGGGCAGAAAAAGAGAGGATCCGGTCCCAAAAGTCCAAGCAAAAAGGCGGTCTTCTCCCGCTCTATACTGCGGCGCAGGGGTAAGGGCAGTGACTCCAGCACATGGCGGCCAAATTCCAGATGGGCATAGTAGTTTGGCATGGGCGATACTTCCTTTGCAACAGACAAAAACTGAATTCTGCTCCCCCGTCCACAGGCGCAGGGCTGGGAAGCCTGTTTTTTCCAATTCTCTTGCCCCACAGGGCAGAGAATCACAGTAAATGACAGCCCTGATTGTAACATAGAATTCTGTCAGAGAAAAGTGTAAAAAGAATGAAATTTTTCTTAAACGCATTAATTCCTCCCCCATACGGGGGAGGAATTGGCGTGTCTAAGCTAACCGCCCAAATAGGCTTTCTTTACCGACTCGTCGGCCAGAAGGTCAGCGGCAGGGGCGGTGGTGATAACCCGGCCCGTCTCCAGGACATAGCCCCGGTTGGCCACTGACAAGGCCATCTGGGCGTTTTGCTCCACCAGCAAAATCGTGGTGCCGCTCTGGTGGAGGCGCTGGATGATCTCAAAAATCTGGTCCACCAGAATGGGCGCAAGCCCCATAGAGGGCTCGTCCAGCATCAGCAGCTTGGGCTTGGACATGAGAGCCCGGCCCATGGCCAGCATCTGCTGCTCGCCTCCGGAGAGGGTCCCGGCGATCTGCCTGCGGCGCTCCTTCAGGCGGGGGAACTGCTCATAGACCCGCTCCAGGCTGGGGGCAATCTCCCCCATGGCGCGTGTGTAGCCCCCCATCTCCAAATTCTCCTCCACGGTCATCTGGAGGAAGACCGCCCGGCCCTCCGGCACTTGGGCCAGTCCTCTGGTGATGATTTTATGGGCGGGAACCGCATTGATCGTTTGGTCCAAAAAGGAGATGGAGCCAGTGCGGCTGTGTAGGAGTCCAGAGATGGTCTTGAGGATGGTAGATTTGCCCGCGCCGTTGGCCCCGATGAGGGTGACAATCTCCCCCTCCTCCACCTGGAAGGAGACATCTTTCACAGCATGGATGGCGCCATAGTAAACATTGATGTGGTCTACTGTGAGCATCATAGCTTACTCCCCTCCTCTGGTCCCCAGATAGGCTTTGATGACCTCTGGGTTGTTCATAATCTCATTTGGGGTCCCCTTGGCGATGATCTGACCGAAGTTGAGGACCGCAATCCCCTCACAGATCCCCATCACAAGACTCATGTCGTGCTCAATCAAAAGAATGGCGATCTGGAAGGTGTCCCGGATTTTGACGATGTTCTCCATCAGCTCAGCGGTCTCGGAGGGGTTCATCCCGGCGGCCGGCTCGTCCAGAAGCAGCAGGGCGGGGTTGGTGGCTAGGGCGCGGACGATCTCTAGACGGCGCTGGGCCCCATAGGGGAGAGACCCCGCCTTGGCATTGGCCAGCCCCTCCATATCGAAGATGGACAGCAGCTCCATGGCCCGGTCGTGGGCTACCCGCTCCTCCTTCCAATAGCCGGGCAGGCGGAAGATCCCCTGCCACATCCCATAGCGAATATGGTTATGCAGCCCCAGCTTTACATTGTCCTCCACCGAGAGCTGGTCAAACAGGCGAATATTCTGGAAGGTGCGGGCGATGCCCATTTTATTGACCTGAACGGTGTTCAGCCCATGGGTATCCTTTCCATCCAGCAGAATGGTCCCTCGGGTGGGCTGGTAGACCTTGGTCAATAGGTTGAACACGGTGGTCTTACCTGCACCATTGGGGCCGATCAATCCGGTGATCTCGGTGCGCCCAATGGCCATATTGAACTCGTTGACCGCCGTGAGGCCGCCAAAGTCGATCCCCAGATGCTGGGCCTCTAGAATGGGGGATTTGTCGATATCGCGTTCTGGGATCTTGTTGGGGCTGGGGACTTGGACCAGCTTGGTCTCAGGCCGTTTTTCCTTGCTCACTGGGCCGCGCCTCCCTTCTCCTCTTTTTTCCCTAAGTTGTTAAAAAGGCTCTTAAGGGTGGCGTTGTTTGTCACCAGCATCACTAGGATCAGGACGATGGCGTAGATCAGCATCCGGTAGTCGTAGAGCCCGCGCAGCATCTCAGGCAGGACGTAGAGCAGGGCGGCAGCGATAATCGACCCCCGGATGCTCCCCAATCCGCCCAGCACCACAAAGACCAGAATGAGAATTGAGGTATTGAAGTCAAACTTTTTGGCGGCCACCGAGGAGTAATTCATGGCGTACAGTGCTCCAGCGGCCCCAGCCAGGACGGCGGAGGTGACAAAGGCCATCAGCTTATACTTGGTGGCGCCGATCCCCACGCTGTCGGCGGCAATGCGATTGTCCCGCAGCGCCATGATAGCCCGGCCGGAGCGGCTGTTGATTAGGTTGAGAACCACGGTCAGGGCAATGAGCACCAGGATAAATCCAGCGGTAAAGGTGGACAGCTTGGTGTTGGTGGTCACACCCAGAGGACCTTTTAGGATGGCCTCGCCCTCCGAACCCAGATGGAGGCCCGCCTCGTTCTGGGTGGAGAAGTGGAGCCCTTTTTCATCAATCCCGATATAGAAAATATTGATGATATTCTTGATGATCTCGCCAAAGGCCAGGGTAACAATAGCCAGATAGTCCCCCCGCAGGCGCAGGACAGGAATACCAATGATGAGGCCGGCGATCCCAGCAAAGATCGCCCCAACCAGCATGGATACCAGCAGCCGGACGGGGCCGGATGGAATCACGGACTGAAGAGAGATGGCAGCTACAATCCCGGAAAAGGCCCCTACGCTCATAAAGCCAGCATGGCCCAGGCTCAGCTCCCCAGAGATCCCCACCACCAGGTTGAGGGAGATGGCCATGGTCACATAGGCACAGATGGGGACCAGCTGACCCTGGAGGGCAGGAGAGAGCATCTTGTTTGCATTTAAGATCTGGAGGACGAAAAAGGCAGCGATGACAATTCCATAGGTGATGGCGTTGTTGACCAGCTTCCGACGGCCAGGTGACATAGATTTCATAGCGGCCACCTCATACTTTCTCCCGCACGGTCTTGCCCAGTAGACCGGCAGGCTTCACAAGCAGTACTACAATAAGCACCGCGAAGGTCACAGCGTCCGAAATGGCGGAGTTGACCACCTTGGCGAAGGTCTCAATCACACCCAGCAGAATCCCGCCCAGCAGGGCGCCGGGGATGGAGCCGATCCCGCCGAACACGGCGGCAGTAAAGGCCTTAATGCCGGGGAGCGCGCCGGTGGTGGGCATCAGATTCTGATAGGCGGAGCAGTAGAGGACACCGGCGATGGCCGCCAGGGCGGAGCCGATGGCGAAGGTCACAGAGATCGTGCGGTCCACATCAATTCCCATGAGCATGGCCGCATCCTTATTCTCCGAACAGGCCCGCATCGCCTTGCCCATTTTGGTCCGGCTGGTAAACCAGGTCAGTACCAGCATAACCACGATACAGGTCAAAATGGTGACGAGCGTCAAGGGGGTGACACTCAGCCAGAAGGACTCCCGGCTCACAATGGGAGGAAAGCTCTTGGGGTCGGATTTCCACAGGAGTAGAGCGGCATTTTGCAAAAAGTAGCTCACCCCGATGGCGGTGATCAGCACCGCCAGGGAGGGTGCCTGCCGCAGGGGTTTATAGGCCAGCCGCTCGATGATAATCCCCAGCAGGGTACACACAAGAATGGCCAGCAGTAGTCCCACAAACGGGTGCAGGCCGAAGGATGTCACCGCGAAGAAGCAGACATAGGCCCCTACCATAATGACATCGCCGTGGGCAAAGTTCAACATCTTTGCAATTCCATAAACCATGGTATAACCCAGGGCGATGATGGCGTAGACGCTGCCCAGGCTGATCCCGGTGATCAGGTTGTTGAGAAAGCTCACTCCACACGCACCTCCTTAGTATTCTCTCTAGACACACAGAATTTGATTCGACAGGGGCAGTTGTAAAACGCCCCACAGCATAGGATCTCCTTTACTGTGGGATGCACCCTCTAGATAGACTGGAGCAGTACGGCGGGCCGGTGTGGACACCGGCCTCTGCAAAAAATTCGCGCCAGCAGGGGAACCGGAATATATGGGGAAAAGAGGGCTGCCGATTTCCGGCAACCCTCTCTTGGGTTCCCCGCTGCCATCCGCAGAGCGGATAACAGGATGTTTGATTACTGGGTGACGTACACGCCGCTTTCGACCTTGACCACCACGGGGTCCTTGGAGACTTCACCGTTGGTGCCCCAGGTCATGCCGGTACCGGTGAGGCCGTCCACGCTGAAGGAGCCGCCGGTGAAGGTGGCGATCAGCTTCTCGCAGGCGTCCTGAGCGCTGGTGTCGGTGGTAATACCGGCGGCCTTGCAGGCCTCGTAGATGGCGTACATGCAGTCATAGCCGTCTGCGGCAAACTGGTTGGGGATGCTGCCGTAAGCATTCTGATAGGCCTCCACAAACTTGACGGTGCGCTCGTCATCGCCCCAGGCGTTGAACGGGGTCATGAGCATCAGGCCCTCGGCCAGACTGGTGTCAAAGCCCTGAATGTCCAGGATGCCGTCCATGCCATCGCAGCCGAAGAAAACGGGGGTATAGCTCATAGCCTTGGCCTGGCTGAGGATGTTGGAGGCGGGGGTATAGTAGATGGGCATGAACACCAGGTCGGCGCCGGCGTCCTTTACTGCGTTGAGCTGGACGTTGAAATCGGCGTTGGTGTCATCGGGGAAGGTCTGGACCTCCACCACTTCCAGGCCGATGCTGTCCGCCTCCGCCTGGAAGGCGTTGTAGATGCCGGTGGAGTAGGCATCGCCGTTGTTGTAGATGACGCCGACCTTGGAGCCCAGGTTGTTGTCCTTGATATACTTGGCCGCCGTACTACCCTGGTTGGGGTCGGTGAAGCAGATCTGGAAGACGTTGTCCTTCCCCTTGGTTACGTCGGTGGAGGAGGCGGAGGGAGTGAGCTGGAAAACGCGGGCGCTGTTGGTCTCAGCAGCTACCGCCACACAGGGATTGGTCGTGGTGCAGCCGTAAATAACCTGGACCTTGTCACTCAGGTTGTTATAGGCGTTGACTGCCTTCTCAGGGTCGCCCTCGTCATCCTGGAAATTCAACTCCAGCTGGAGACCGCCCAAGGCGTTGATCTCAGCAATGGCAATCTCGGCGCCCTGCTTGGTGGCAATGCCGTACACAGCGGCGGAGCCAGTTAGAGGGCCGATGCCGCCGATCTTAATGGTCCCAGACGCAGTGCCGGAGCCGCCGTTGTCACTGGGGGCCGCGCTTGGGGCGGAGCCGCCGTTGGGGGTGGGGGTGGCAGATGCGCCGCCGCCATTACCGGAGCAGCCGGACAGCAGGGAGACAGACAGCGCTGCTGCCATGGCAAGAGACAAAATACGCTTCTTTGTCATCGTTCATACCTCCTTTGGATTTGTTGACAATTATACCGATCCATTCGTTCATTGTCAACCAGTCAATATCACAAACAACACGGGCATTTGTCCATATAGTATGGACAGATACACCAAAATTCACCGTTTAGTCTCTCACGTTTTTTCTCACTCAGATGACAAGCCCTCCGTTGGGACTGAGGACCTGTCCCGTGATAAAGCGGGCCGCCGGAGAGGCCAGAAAGAAAACACTCTCCGCCACATCCTCCGGGACCCCGATGCACTCCAGGGGGGTTTCTGCCTGGAGCGCATCCCAATCCTCGCGGGTCAAATGGCGATTCATTTCGGTATCAATCACCCCAGGCGCCACACAGTTTACCGTAATATGAGAGGGGCCAAGTTCTTTGGCCAGGGCCTTCGTCAGGCCGATAACGGCCGCCTTGGAGGCCGAGTAGGCCGCCTCACAGGAGGCGCCGGTGATCCCCCACATGGAGGAGAGGGTAATGAGCTGTCCCGCCTTCCGGTGGATGAAGTGGGGGAGGACCGCCCGGCAGCAGTAGAACACACCATCTACATTGACGGCAAAGAGCTGCCGCCAGTCCTCGTCAGACAGATCGGTGATCAAACCCAGGCGAGATACCCCGGCATTGCACACCAAAGTGTCAAGTTGACAAAAATTATCCAACACATTGTCAACCATTTGTCCCACTGCCCTGCTGTCTGCCAGATCGGCCTGAACCAAAAAGGCCTGTCCTCCCTGGGCGGTGATGGTTTCCGCCAGGGCTTGGGCCGCCTTCTCTGACTGGTGATAGTGAATGGCCACGGCATAGCCAGCCGATGCAAACCGGCGCACACAGGCCGCGCCGATTCCCCGGCTTCCGCCGGTGATCAGAACGGTTTTTCTCATCCCTCCGCCCCCTTGAGCCATTCGAGACACAGGGGAAGCCAGGTGGCGGCGTGAGGGTCTGCATGGTCTGGGGTCCACACCGACTCCGCCGTCCCATTGCCCATGGCGTGGGGCCCCCAGCCGTAGATATGGGTCTCACAGGGAACTCCAGCATCCAGCAGCGCACCAGCGTAGAGCAGGGTATTGCGCACCGGCACCGAACCGTCCGTCCAAGTGCTCCACAGAAAGGTAGGGGGATTGTCCGCCGTGACGCTCTTTTCTAAAGAGAGCTGGGGGTCCAAAGCCCTGTTCCCCCGCAGACGGTCGAAGGTCCCGCTGTCTGGGTCGTGGGCGGCACTGATCACCGGGTAGCACAAAACAGCCCGGTCCGGCCTGACCTGCTGGGGCTCTAATCCCAGAATATTCTCTATCCGCGCGGCTTCCTGCCGCCATAAATTTGCCGCACACCCCGCCAGATGTCCCCCGGCGGAAAAGCCGCACAGGGCGATCCGGTCTGGACGGATGCCGAATTCCTCATGGCGATCCCGGATCCAGGCCAGGGCGGCGGCAGTCTCCAAAAACGCCTGGGGCCAGCAGTCTGGAGCTACGCTGTAGCGCAGGACGAAGGACTGCACCCCGGCTGCCAAAAACGATAGGGCCACCGGCTCCCCCTCCCCATAGGCCGTACAGGCGTAGCCCCCGCCGGGCAGAATCAGCACGGCCCAGCGTTCCCCATCGTCGGCCAGCATTTCTCTGGTCCGAGGCCGGGCATAGCTGGTGAGTGAGATCTCCGTTGCCCCCTCCGGCAGACGGGGGTGGATCTCATGCCGGGTATAGCTTTGATGTAACATTGGTCCGATCCCCTTTTTATCATATTTATCATAATTTTGGCCAGGACAGCCTGCGTTCGCCCTTTTTTCAAGGGAGGCCGCATGACAGGGGATCACTCCTGTGATGCGGCCTCCCTTTATGGGTTTATAGGTGTCCCTCACTGGACTGTTGAATTGCACGGATTTCCTCTAACTGTGTCATCCTCCTGGTGGAGGGCCTTATAAAGTTGGAGGGCATTCCCAGGCTGGCGGAACAGATAGGTAAATACGCTGTCCTTGGCGGTATGTCTTGTCTTTGACACAGAATCATCTTCTGACAGCCCTATTATACCCTGTCTTTCCGGCTTTGACAACCTGTTGTCCAGCCCAGTCTGCTGGTCCGGCCAGGTCTTTTGACGGAATACCGATTTACAGATCTATCTGCGAAATGGTATAATAACAGCAGTCCTAAAAGCTTCCAACACCGTTTTCCCCTCCTCAGAGGGGAGAGGAAAGCAATTGACTGCCAATGTTTTTGCAGATTGCTATTGGAGGGTTCGATGAAAAAGGTAAAAATCACCGTGATGAAAACAGCGTGTTACCCTGATTTAATGGCGCAGTACGAAAATCCCATCGATCACGCCTGTGACATGCGGGAGGGACAAGTCTTTCTCGCAAATGGCTGGCGGAAGCCGGAGGGCTTTTGTGACAGCGCGTGGGAGAGCATTTCCGCCTTTGTGATGACCCTGGCCCACGACGGCGAGAATTTCTATGATGGCTGGATGAAGAACAAAAAATCTGCGATGATTTCCTGTAATGACGGCTTTCGTCCCGTCAGTTTTTACCTGGAAGCGCTGGAGGCCGATGCAGACTGATCCAGAACGAGCGGCGGGGTTTTGGGGGCTTGTTCAAAGTTCATCAACAAAAAAAGCCCAAGCATTTATTTTTTCTATACTTTCTCATGGGACCCTCTTGATTTCTTGTCCCTTACTGTGTATCATGTACAATAGGAATCAGTTTTAACGCGGGTGTCACTGTATTATTTGAAGGAGGAACTAAAGTACATGATTGATCTGAGCATCAACCGTACCGGCCTGGATCACAACATTCAGAAGGCCAAGGAGAACCAAGTCATCATTCCCACCATCGCGCAGATGCAGAATCCTGAGACCATTCCTGAAAAGATCCAGGCCAAGCTCAAAGAAGTAGGCCTGTGGGATGTCAACCCCCTGAACCTCTTCCGCATCACCTGGAAGAACGAGGCCAAGGACTTCGGCGGCGGCTATCAGAAGGTCCCCAACTATGTCGAGATCCCAAGCGTCCTCTCCGGCGTCCCCTGCCGGATTATCGCCATGGCCGGCAAGTGGTTCCCCACTGGCTGCCACAAGGTCGGCGCCTCCTTCGGCTGCCTGGCTCCCCGCCTTGTCACCGGCCAGTTCGACGCCACCTATCACCACGCGGTGTGGCCCTCCACCGGCAACTACTGCCGGGGCGGCGCGTTCAACTCCAAGCTGCTGGCCTGCGACTCCGTGGCCATCCTCCCCGCTGAGATGAGCAAGGAGCGCTTTGATTGGCTCAAGTCCATCGCCGGCCAGGTCATCGCCACCCCCGGCTGCGAGTCCAACGTCAAGGAGATCTTTGACAAGACCTGGGAGCTCAAGCAGGACCCCACCATGATGATCTTCAACCAGTTTGAGGAGATGGGCAACCCCCTGTGGCACTATAATGTCACCGGCTTCGCTCTGGCCGACCTGTTTGAGGCCATCAAGCGCCCCGGCGATGTCTTTGCCGGCGCCTGCTTCACCTCCGGCTCCGCCGGGACTATGTCCGCCGGCGACCTGCTCAAGGAGCGCTATCCCCGCCTGAAGCTGGCGGTAGGCGAGGCCCTCCAGTGCCCCACCATCCTGGATAACGGCTTCGGCGGCCACCGGATTGAGGGTATCGGCGATAAGCACATCCCCTGGATTCACAACGTCAAGAACACCGATATGGCCATCGCCATTGACGACGAGGACTCCCAGCGCCTGCTGCGCCTGTTCAACACCGACGAGGGCCGTAAGTACCTCAAGGAGGAGCTGAAGCTGGACGACGCTCTCATTGAGCAGCTCTCCTGGCTGGGCATCTCCGGCATTGCCAACGTGCTGTGCTGCATCAAGATGGCCAAGTACTACGAGCTGACCGAGCACGACGTGGTAGCCACCGTCCTTACCGACTCCGCCGTCATGTACCAGAGCCGGATCAGCGAGCTCAACGACATGCATGGGGCCTACAGCACCCACGAGGCCGCTCTGGACCACGGCCTGCATATCCTGGGCCTCAAGACGGACAACCTGCTGGAGCTCACCTACCAGGACCGCAAGCGGGTCCACAACCTCAAGTATTACACCTGGGTGGAGCAGCAGGCCAGAGACGTCAAGGACCTCAACGCACTGTGGTACGATGTCGAGGGTACCTGGGATGCTGTCCACGCCGAGGCAAAGGACCTGGATGCACTTATCAACGAGTTCAACGAGGCTACCGGCCTGCTCAAGGCCCTGTAAGCTGTCCCATACGCTTCCATCCCGGCGGGCGGACCCAGTCCGTCCGCCGGTTTTCCCGTTTGATGGGGAATCTCGACAAAAAGGAGTTTAAACATCCATGAAAAATGTCAAGTACGCCAAGTGTATCAAGTGCGGCAAGGAATATGAGGCGCTCCCCGGCATTACCACCTGTGAGTGTGGAGGCATTTTGGACATCATCTACGACTATGATTACATCAAGTCAACCTTTAAGCGAGACGATCTGTCCAACTGCCGGGAGTACTCCATGTGGCGTTACCGCCCCCTGCTGCCCGTAGAGCCAGACTCGGCACCCACCCCCCTGCGGGTGGGATGGTCTCCCCTATACAAGGCGGATCACCTGGCCAAGGCTCTGGGGCTCAAGACCCTCTACGTCAAGGACGACGGCCAGAATCCCACTGCATCCCTGAAGGACCGGGCCTCCGCCATGGCGGTGGTCAAGGCCAAGGAGGCCGGAGCGGCCACCATCGCCTGCTCCTCCACGGGCAACGCCGCCTCCTCTCTGGCGGGCAACGCCGCTGCCGCCGGGATCCCAACCTACATCTTTGTCCCCTCCCGTGCCCCCAAGGGCAAGGTGGCCCAGCTGCGGATTTTTGGGGCAACCGTGCTCTCGGTAGACGGCTCCTATGAGGATACCTTCGAGCTGTCCAAGGCCGCCATTGAGCGCTGGGGCTGGTACAACCGCAACGCCGCCATCAACCCCTACCTGTCCGAGGGCAAGAAGACCGTCACGTTGGAGATCATGGAGCAGCTCAACTGGCAGGTTCCCGACTTTATCGCCCTGTCGGTGGGGGATGGCTGCACCATCGCCGGGGCCTGGAAGGGGTTAAAGGACCTCTATAACGCCGGGTTCATCGACAAGCTCCCCCGGCTGATCTCGGTTCAGTCCGAGGGTTGCTGCCCCCTGAATCGGGCCATTCTCACCGATACTCCCTGGACGCCCATGGAGGAAAACACCATTGCGGACTCCATCGCTGTGGGCGTTCCCCGCAACGCGGATAAGGCCCTGAACGCCATCCGGGAATCCAACGGCATTGCTATCAATGTCAGTGACGATGAGATTCTGGCCGCCATGCGCCTGCTGGGCCGTACCCAGGGGGTCTTTGGAGAGCCTGCCGGTGTAACAGGCACTGCCGGCGTGAAAAAGGCCCTGGAGCAGGGACTGATCTCCCCCGACGCAACGGTGGTCAGCGTGGTAACAGGCAACGGACTCAAGGACGTGGCCAACGGTATCAAGGCCGCCGGGGAACCGATGCTGGTCAAGCCCAACATGGACGCTCTTCTGGCCGCTTTTGCCGAGCACGGCATTCAGCCGGAATAAGCAAGCCTTGAAAGAGGGGGGCAGGCGGCCGCTGGCCGCCCGCCGCCCGATGAACATCCCCCTGTGGGAGGTATCTCGGTGACGGAGGTGAAGTCAGACATGCCCAATGTTTCCAATCAAATGCCTGCTGTTCCGGATCTGTCTGCCCAGCAGCTGGCCCAGACTACCCGGCAGATCCACGATCTCCAGCAGCTCCAGGACGGCCAGTCAGCCCAGCTGGAGCGCTCGGAGCAGATCTCCAAGGATGTGCAGGAGGATAAAAAGGATTCTGCCAAAGCCACCCAAAAGACAGGCCGGGACCAGATCTCCGAGACCGCCCGCCGTCTCATCGCCGCGCTGTCTAAAAGTCCGGTGTCCGACCAGCTGGAGCATATCCGGGCCGAGCTGCTGCGGTTTTTGCTGGCTTGGGAGGCAAGCGGCCAAAAGTCGCCAGAAGAGAATTTAGCCGAGCTTCAGGCCATTCTCCTCAAGCTCACCGAGGCTCTGGACGGCCAGGTGCTGCTCATGGATCCCGATCTGGAGTCCGCCCTGCTGGACGCCCTCTCCAGTGTTCTGGAGTACAGTGCGCCCGATCTGCTCACCCTAACCGGGGCGTCCCAGTCGGATTTAGAGCAGCTCTTGGACGGTTTATTCCGTCAGCTCTCCGGTACCGAGGCCGACCAAGAGGCAGTAGCCCAGGAGGCTGGACAGCTGGCTCGAACGGTCCGTCAATCCGCCGGTTCAGGCCCCCGATCTGCCGCCGCTTCGCCCCAGTCCCCCCTTTTTACCGCCCAATCCACCCAGCAGCGGGATCGGGCTGCTCCCCCAGCACAGGAGGAGGGGGGCGTCCTCTACCGGCGGGCCTCTCAGGGGGTGGACACGGATACGAGCTACCGCCAGATTCAGCACCGCACATCGGCCCATGCCAGACCCATCCGGCCAGAGACAGCCAGCCTGGCCCAGTCGCCTGCAGGGCGCACTGCTCCCTATGTCACCGCCAGAGACGTCCAGTTAGCCGAGCGGTTCGCCAAGGTGCTCCTCACAACGCAGCCCTCCATCCCTGCCGAGCGGCTGCCCTACACCAGCGAGGAACGGTTCGGTCTGGAGCTGGGCCTGCTCTGGCTGGAAGGTGAGACCATAGCCGGACAGCCTGGTATCAGTCCAGCCATGGCCTCCATTCTCAATAAGTCCATGGATGCCTATCTCAAAGAGGCTCTGACTGCTATAGGACGGAACTTCTCCCACGCCGCCCGCCGTCACCCGCCCGATGTCTGTCCTGACCTCCGGCTGGAGGACATCGCCCGTGTCCAACAGGAGTTTGTCCGCCGCTACCGGGCCACTGGAAACGCAGAGCGCACCGTCCTGGAGGTCATCCGGTTTGCAATGGAGCGCTTTGAGAAAAAGCAGGAGGATTATACCGCTGTCTGGCTCCGCTATGGGCCCGGTATGGGGCTTTTTACCCCCCGGAAGGACAAAGAGGACCTCAAGATTGGCTGGCTGCACTTCTGCCGGAGCTGGAGCCGGTTCTTAAAGGAGAGCGGTCTCTCTGGCAAGGAGGACTTTTCAACGGCCGCCGGACTGCAGAGCTTGTGGGCTATGCTTTTCCCAGGACAGCTGGACACCAGCTTCCTCCGCCGCTCCCCCGCCTCAGTAGGGGGCTGGCTGGCCGCCTGCGCCTCGGCTGGCACGACTGCCTATGGCCTCTGGTATGCCCAGGGCGGGATGGTCCGGCCCGCCTGTCTGGGCGCTGGAGTGATCTTTGGAATCGCCTCCGTCCTGTTCTTCCGCCGGAAACGGATCCAGGAGCAGGGAGGATAAGCCTGGCTGTTACCCCGAATCTGCCCTGTAATAACCCTGAAAAGGCTTTGCGGCGATAATCCCGCCTCATCGAAAAAATTCAGTCAGAAAGGCGAAAACCGTTGCAGCACAATGGATACAGAGCTGTATCTTTTTTGTCAATAATGGACATGGCGTCGGAGCAAAGTCCGCTTTGCTCCGGCGTTTTTTATATGAATTTAGAGGTTTTCTTGATACGGATTTTTATAACCTTGGCACAAATACTGTTCGCTCCACGTCATCATAGTCTGAAGGACGGGGAGAAAGCTTTTTCCTAATTCTGTAAGAGAATACTCGACCCTTGGGGGAATTTCTTTGTATATCTCTCGATGCAAAAATCCGTCGTTCTCTAACTCCCGAAGCTGCTTTGTCAGTGTGGACTGTGTAATGCCATCCAGACGGCGCATCAACACGCCAAACCGCTGTACTTGATAAAAGGCAATATACCACAAGATTAAAATCTTCCACTTGCCGCCGATGACAGATTGCAGCTTGCTCATAGGGACACATCGAGCAATCACAGTTTCATCACTGAATTTATTTTCAGACATAGCAATACCTCTTTCCAAACAAAGTATAGTGCAAAAAAGAGCAGAAATCAAGGAGTGTCCACTAGTGAGATTTTTAACAAAACCGATGCGAAGATTTATCTGCGTGTTTCCCTCCGCCGGAGGTGGGGGAAACACAGATAAAACCTCTGTGTTTGGGACCCTCCCTCTTTCATTCTCTTATCCTTTACTCAGGAAATCGCAGCGGAAATCCTCGCTGTCAAGACGTGCGCGGGGAGATATTGAGCAGGCGCTAGGTATGAAAAAGGATACTACAACTAAAAAAAGACAGTACTTGAATTGTATGGAGCATTAAGATATATTAGTTACACAATACGACAAGCAAAAAGGAGTGACAAACTGATGCACTATACAGGAACCATCTGGCGGCCGCCTTATGAGGCGTCCTCATTACTTTTGGAGGTAACCGCAGGCTGTACACACCATAGCTGCAAATTCTGCACCCTATATGCAGACTTACCCTTCAAATTCAAGATATCTCCGTTCTCTGATATAGAAGAGGATTTGAAGGAGGCGAGGGCGCAGAGAAGTCTATGGAAAAGCAGCGGGGTATCCCGAACCTTTTTGACGGGAGCAAACCCATTTGTATTGAGCTTTTCACGGCTGATGAAGCTTGCGGACCATATAAAAAAATATTTCCCAGACAATAAAACCATTGGCTGCTTTTCAAGGGTAACAGATATCGCTTTAAAAACGGATGAGGAACTTTCTGCATTGGCGGCCGTCGGATATGACGGCTTGACAATTGGAATCGAGACGGGCGACGATGAAGCATTGGAATTTATGCGCAAAGGATACAGTTCCAACGACATTCTCACCCAATGCCACAGGCTTGACCAGGCGGGCATTGGTTATCACTTTTTTTATCTCACAGGTATTTCTGGTGCGGGAAGAGGTGAGCAGGGGGCAAAAGAGACCGCCAGAATATGTAACCAGCTTCACCCTCAGATAATAGGGGCAAGTATGTTGACCATTTATCCCGATTCAGAGCTTTTTGGAGCAGTACAGGCAGGGGATTGGAACGAAGAGGCGGAATTAGAAAAATACAAGGAATTAAAGACTCTAGTAGAAGCCCTGGAGATCCCTGTCTGGTTTGGCGCGCTGGGCGCCTCCAATCCGATCCCAATTCAGGGCACATTACCCGACGAGAAAGAACGTGTTTTATCCGTATTGGATCAAATTATTGAACATGTGAGTGAAGAGGAATTACGAACATACCGTAAAAATCTTCGTCATCTATAGGGGACGGTTGTATGCACTTTACAGGAAGGACATGGCGGCCGAGTTATGAAACCGACTCGTGCATCATTCCATTGACCTCTGGCTGTACCTATCATAAATGTCATTTTTGCAATCTGTATCAAGACGAGCCTTTTTCGTTGTCTCCCCTGTCAGAGTTTGAAGCAGATTTAAGCGAGATAAAAGCATATCAGCCCAATACAAGAAGGATTTTTCTTACAGGGGTCAATCCATTTGCATTGCACTATGAACAATTAAAACCGTATCTTTTAACAGTTCGTGATTATCTGATTAAATGCCAAAGCATCGCTATGTTTTCCAGCATACGGGATATCAAAAGCAAAGAAGTATGGCAGTTACGAAAGCTGCGGGCGATGGGAGTAAATGGACTGAGTATTGGGACAGAGAGTGGGGATGACGATACCCTCCTTTTAGCAAATAAAGGATATACTTCACAGGATATTTTAACACAATGCCGCAAATTAGAGGAGGCAGGAATCGAATATTATTTTGTGTATATGACCGGATTGGCGGGAAAAGGGGCGGGTTATCGAAATGCCGTAAACAGCGCAAACTTATTCAGCCAGCTTAACCCCTATCTGATCGCTGTGGATTCCCTCACCCTTTTTCCTGGTACAAAGCTTTTCGATTTGGAAAGAGAGGGGAAATTTATCCAAGCCGGAGAAAAAGAGCGGATGCGCGAATTACAGATATTGATTCAGAATTTGCACATACGCGTACATCTGCTTGCCAATTCAAAGTCCAATTTTTATCCTTTGACAGCCTATCTGCCGAAAGAGCGCAATTCTGCACTGGAAGAATTACAGTCTATTATGGATACCGTAGAAGAAAAAGAAATGGAGAGATACCGCAGCAATCTAAGCTCGTTAGCGTAATGTAACAAAGCCGGTCAGAGCGTGCGGCGGCAGACCGAACGGCGGACTTGGGTGAGAGAGAATGGACGGCATAAAAAGCTCCGGCCTGCTTATGTGGCCGGAGCTTTTGTATTATTGAGATTCTTTTGGTTTGTCTTCGCTGGCGGGGAGGGGAGTCTGCTCTTCTTCCGGTATTGCAGTAGTGGCAGTCTCGGTGATCTCGGCCGCCTCTGGTGTTTTGCCGTCCTTCGGCTCCGGGGTGGCACCGTAGTTGTCCACCAAGGACGGGTCCTTACCCTCCAGAATGGCGATCATCTCCTGCCCGGTGATGGTCTCCTTTTCTAGAAGATAGGCCACCACCTTATCCATATCATCCCGGTTTTCCTCCAAAATCTGAAGTGCCTTTTGGTAGGCGGCGCGGAGGATCTCCATCACATCCTGGTCAATTCCGGCAGCTGTATCCTGGGCACAGTCGATGCCATAACCGCCCTCTAGGAACTGGTTGCGCCGGGAGGCCAGGGCCATCATGCCGAACTTGTCGCTCATACCATAGAGGGCTACCATATTCCGGGCCAGCGAGGTGGCCTGCTGGATATCCTGAGCGGCGCCGTTGGTCTGAACCTGGAGGACCAGCTCCTCAGCAGCCCGGCCCCCCATGCAGGTGGCAATTTCGGCCAGGAGCTCGTCCTTGGTCTGGAGGTTTTTGTCCTCCTCCGGGAGGTGGAGGGTATAGCCCAAGGCGCCCTGGGTGTGGGGGACAATGGTAATTTTTTGGACAGGCTGGGCGTTCTTCTGCTTGTAAGAGACCATAGCGTGCCCCACCTCATGGTAGGCCACCAGCTTTTTCTCAAACTCAGAGAGGACAGAGCCCTTTTTCTCGGCCCCGGCGATGACCAGCTCAAAGGCACTGAGCAGATCGTTCTGGTTGACCGCCTTGCGGCCCAGCCGAACCGCCCGAAGGGCAGCCTCGTTGACCAGATTGGCCAGATCCGCCCCCACTGCTCCGGCGGTGGCCAGAGCAATTTTATTGAGGTCCACATCCTCGGCCAGACGGATGTTTCGGGTGTGGACCTGGAGGGTGGCCATACGCCCAGCCAGATTGGGCCGATCTACGGTGATCCGCCGGTCAAAGCGGCCAGGCCGCAGCAGAGCCTGATCCAGCACCTCAGGCCGGTTGGTGGCGGCCAGAACAATGACACCCTTGGTAGGGTCGAAGCCGTCCAGCTCGGCCAGCAGCTGATTAAGCGTCTGCTCCCGCTCGTCGTTGCCTCCCATGCGGTTATCACGGGATTTACCAATGGTGTCTACCTCGTCGATGAAGATAATACATGGGGCCATTTTGGAGGCCTCTTTAAAAAGGTCTCGAACCCGTGAGGCACCCACACCTACAAACATCTCCACAAAGTCGGAACCGGAGATAGAGAAGAAGGGGACATTGGCCTCACCGGCCACCGCCTTGGCCAAAAGGGTTTTACCGGTACCCGGCGGGCCCACCAGCAGGGCGCCCTTGGGAAGTTTGGCGCCGATCTCGGTGTACTTGCCTGGATTGTGGAGGAAGTCAATGATCTCCTCCAAGCTCTCCTTGGCCTCGTCCTGGCCGGCCACATCCTTAAAGGTAACACCGGTCTTTTTTTCCACATAGACCTTGGCGTTGGCCTTACCGACTCCGCCTAATCCGCCGCCCCCCATCCGGCTGGACATGCTACGCATGAGCAAGTAGAACAGCCCCACCATGAGCACCATGGGGAGCAGCCATGTCACCAGGAAGCTGATCAGGGGATTGAGCTCCGGCTCATACTTGCTGCCATAAGGGGTATCATGAGACTCTAAAAATTGGTAAATCTCCAGATCTGCCGTAGGCGGCAGGGCACAGAAATAGGTCGTTGAGGCTTTCAAGGGCGGGAGACTCTCCGCGGCTTGGAACTGATTGGCCCACTCATCCAAAGGAGTCTGAGGTGAGGGGACTGGCATCTCTGACGGAGCTGGCTGGGATTCCTCCTTGAGGGTGATGGTATACTTGGTGGAAGTCATATCCACATATGCAACCTTATGCTCCTCCACCAGCGCACGGAACTGGCTGTAGGAGATCTCAATCGAGCTGCCCTGGTTTGCCAGGGATGTAAGGTAGTTGACTAAAATAGTAATGACCAGCGCCCAGATGATGATGGAGGCCAATCCCATCAGGTTGCGCCGGTTGTTTCCACCGCTTCCATTCTGCTTATCGGGCTTCAAACGTCTGCCCTCCTTAAATCACGAATCTTAACATAACTGCCGTTTTTTGTAGTCTCACAATTCATTTATACTGTGGTTCCTATTCTCCTTCTTATGGACAAAACCATAGACAAGAATTTGGACTTTCTGGTATGGCTGTGTCTCAATGAAGTAGTATAGCACACTTGCCATACAAATACAAGGAAAGCGTTGCGGAAACCACGGAAATCATTGTATTACCTACAGGTGAACACCAGCGATAAAATATTCAGCTTGCGCACCGCTTTTCTCTATGTCATAATGGGGAAAAGGACGCGGGGCCTCGACTTTCCCAAAATACCCCGCCTGTACGGGGTGACGGACTATGTTTCCATATTATCTGTTGACCGGCGCCAGCCTTGCAGGCGCATTGCTGCCGCTCCATCGGCCAAGGTTCCGGTGGGGCTATCTGCTGGCTATGGGCCTGGCCTGTTGGCTCACAGCGTCCCTGCGCTATGTCACCGGCTTTGACTATCGTTTTTACGAATCCACGTTTCAAGCTGTCGCTGCCTCCGGCCTAGAGGGAGCAGATTGGTCCGAACCGGGCTATATTCTCCTGAACCGGGCGGTCTCTCTGTTGGGGGGCGATTACCGTGCGTTCCTGTTCGTGTTCCACTTTCTGTTGACCGCGCTGGTCTTTGTCTGGATTGGACGGTATTCCGTCTCTCCCTGGTTGAGCGTCTTCCTATTTCTCACTCTGCAATACTTTGCCTTGAGCATGAACTTCCTGCGGCAGGCACTGGCTGCGGCCATCGTGATATGGGCTTATCCCTTTCTGAAAAACCGCCGTTTTCTCCCCGCCTGCGGGCTCGTACTCCTGGCCGCCTGTTTCCATCGAACGGCCCTTGTTATGCTCCCGCTCTGCCTCCTGCTCACCCTGCCGCCGTCCAGACTTCACTATGGGTTGGCCGCATTCACGACGGTCACCGCCTATTTCCTGATGGATCCGTTGATCAATACTGCCGTCGCCTTCGTGCCAAAATATCAGCACTACCTCACGGAAAAATACTGGCAGGGCAACAGCTTCCTCTATATTTTAATGCCGCTGGGGTGCTTTTTGTTCACGCTCCCGCTGCTCCGGCAGACGATACAGGATAAATCGTCCCCAGTGCTGCCTAACAGTATGTTTTATGCTCTGCTCATCCAGCTATTCATCACCCGGCATTTCATTTTGGAGCGTCTGTCTATCTATACAGCCATGTTTTCCCTGCTGGCTCTTCCCGCCGCAGCTTTCGCGTCTGGCAAACGGATCTCTGTCGAGGTCCGAACGGGCATTTTGATCCTGGGGGGGCTGGCTTACCTTCTGTTTGCCATCGGCCAGGGCTTCCACGGTGTGTATCCCTACCATGGGATCTGGGATCGGGCCCTCACACCCTAACAGTAAAAAGGCGGCCGGGAGCCACAGCTTCCGGCCGCCTGCCTGCATTCGCGAATACAGAGACGTTTCTATGAGTTTATGTTCTCGCTGGGAAGAAAATTATGCCTGGCGTACCACAAAGGTAGGGATGACGGAGAAGGAATTATTCTCCGGGACCGAATCACCCAGGGTGCCCACCACATACATGCTGCTGCTACCGTAGGGGTTCAGCGACATAACGCTGACGTCCTGCTGCACGTTGGCCTGGAGCCAGGTGGTCTGGCTCAGCGTAGTGGGCATCTGGTTGGCCAGCATCTCCAGCTGGAAGCCGATGGCGATCTCGTTGGGGGCTACGTTGGGGCCGATACCCCAGGTCGCACCCTGGAGCTTATTCAGGTCCACGGAGGTATAGGACACATCCAGGCTCACGGGGACGCTGGAGTTATTGGTGACGGTGATACGGGGGGAGATGACCTTGTTGTCCCCCTCAATGGCGCGGCTGATGTGGAAAGGGACATAGCTGGGAATGGTAACCGACATGACGCTGGGTACCACGGTACCCACCATCAGAACCTCATTGGAGGAGCCGATGGGCACGTCTCCGGACTGATAACCGCTGGAGGCGTAGGCTGCGGTCACTAACAGGCTAACAGCCATAAGGGCCGCTAACATAGCGGAAAGTTTACGTTTCATTCGAATACAGCTCCTTTTCCGTCCCTGTATCCGCGAAGTGTGGCCGAGATTAACTGAGCACCGTGATCTTGATCGCGGCGCCCGCCTGTCCGATGAAGGAGTGGTCGTCCTCCCGGTAGGCTTTGAAGTAGGCTGTAGCCTGGTATTCTCCAGGCTCCAGCACCTTATCCAGCCTGGTGTTTTCGATGTAGGATCCTGTGGGGATGGCTTTGGACTGGTAGAGTAGCTCCTGGGTGTCGTTCAAGTAGATCTCCACCACCAGCAGCTTGGCGTTGTTTGCAGGGTTCTCCAGCATCAGGTTCCCCTCGGAACTGCCCGTGGCAAAAACGGGGCTGGTGTTGATAGAGAAGGCGATCATGCTCTCGTCCAGCTGCTCCTGGAGTTGGGCCTGCCGTTCTGTAATGTCGATGCCTGGCAGGACGCCCATGGTGGCGTTGTCATCCAACGCCAGCGGATCGTCCCCAGCGCTGTCACCCTCCCTGATTAGCCAGAGGGACACGCCTCCAATGATCAGCAGCAGAAGGCACAGGATGGCAATGACCAATGGTTTCCTTTTTCCCTTCTTTGATTCGTTTTCGCTCATAATAGACCTCTTTTCTCCTGTGAAAATATTGCAGATGCTCTGCCGGACCACATGGATACGGACACTGGCCGAACGAGAACGGCCTGGTGTTTTTTTATCACAAAATCCGCATATCGTCCTGGCAGCGGAGTGAAAAACGCCAGATAGAGTGCCATAAAAACGGAAAAATTCTCATGCAGCCCTTGTGGCACTTGAAACAGGGCGCAAAGTAATAAGCTGGACAAAATTTTCCGTTGCCCAGCCTGATTTGTTATGTAAAAATTTGTTTTAAAAGGCTTGCGCTTCCTCACCACCTGTGCTATGATGATTTTGTCGGAGGGAGTTCAGAAGGAGCTGCCGCTTTCTTTGCGGCTCTCACACGACGATATGCGGATTTTGTGATATCGCCGCGCTAGGAGATTAGTCCTAGCCGGTCCAGCTGCCGGATGTGTTCTGCGCCGGTGGAGATCAGGTAGATCCGGGTGGTTTCGATGGAACTGTGCCCCAGCACGTCTGCCAGCTTTACCACATCATGGCACGCCCGGTAAAACACCTGGGCGAACAGGTGCCGCAGGTTGTGGGGAAACACCTTGGTGGCCGCCACGCCGGCCTTTGCACAGAGGCTTTTCATCTCCGCCCAGATCTGTCTGCGCGACAGCCCTTTTCCGTTTCTGGTGAGAAAGATCTCGCCAGAAACGATTTTTTGTTTCCAGACGTACTTTCGCAGTTTCCGGCACAGCTTTCCAGGGATCAGGATGGTGCGGATCTTGCCCTTCAAACTGATCTCGGCCCGGCCCTTCTCCACAGCTTCCGCCGTGATATACTTGACCTCTGATACCCGGATACCCGTGGCACAAATGGTCTCCATCAGCAGGGCCAGACGGGTACGGCCCATACTGCTGGCAGTCTCCAGCAGGCGGGTGTAGTCGGCCTTGGTTAGTTCCCGGTCCGTCCTGCGGAACAGCCTGTGCTGAATGCGCAGGTATTTCACACAGCAATCCTCCCTGTGAGTAAATCTGAGGAATTTATTCAGCGCCGACAGCTTAGAATTGATGGTTTCTGGGCGGAGCTTTTCCATTTGAAGCTGCTCCTTCCAGACTGCACAGGCTTCTTTGTTCAGCGGACATTCCCCCAGCCACGCGGCAAAGCCTCGGACGTCCCGCAGGTATTTATTAATGGTGCCAGATATGCGTTCCTCTGAGCGCAGGAACTGCTCAAAGGCGGTGATTTGAGGATCTTGAATCGTTCGGTGGCCCATACTTGGAATAGCTCCCTTCATTGTAATTAAAAATCATCGTTCCCGTTTGCGCTAAACATATACAATATTACGACCCAATTTTGGTCGCTATCCTTTTTTACCAAATGCGCCGTAAAGCCCCTACCTTTAGGCATAGGGATATAAGGCGCTCTTCTTTCTGTGAAAATAGCCGTTGCATTAGATAGATATTTGTTATATAATATTTAATTTGATTATGGAGGTAGCCCCACAGTTTGGTGTTCATAAAGCAGTAAAGCTGATTAAAGGCCGGGCTTCCCGTGTTTTGAGGCAGGAGTTCGGATGGCTCCGTTCTCGACTTCCATCACTAGGGACAAATTCCTACTTTGTCTCCCTGTGCTGTACTGATGTGGAGATGGAGACGCTTTCCACTACTGGAGCAATGATTGGCATCGACATGGGTCTGAAAGCATTTGCCATCACCTCCGATGGTGTGGAGTACCCCAACCATAAGCACCTGACCAAGAGCCAGAAAAAACTTGCCAAGCTCCAGCGGCAGCTGTCCCGAAAATCAAAGGGCAGTAACCGCCGGGAGAAAGCGAGAGTCAAGCTGGCCCGGTCTATCTCCGACGCTTCCTGGGGCGAGCTTCGGCGGCAGTTGGAGTATAAGGCGGGGTGGTATGGGAAACAGCTGGTCACGGTGGACCGCTTCTTTCCATCCAGTCAGCTATGCTCCGCTTGCGGCGCTCAATGGCCCGGCACAAAGGATTTGTCCGTGCGAGAGTGGGT
>JAAWBF010000150.1 GCA_022792555.1 Oscillospiraceae bacterium | reverse complement strand
GGCGGCGGTATGGCGGGAATTCTGTGTGCTTTTCTGCTCTCCCAGGCGGGGGCCTCGGTCCTTATAGTCGAGGCTGACCAGATCTGTAGCGGCATAACCAAGAACACCACGGCAAAAATCACAGCGCAGCACGGTCTCATCTATGACAAGCTGATACGCACCTTTGGGATATCCACAGCCCGCTGCTATCTAGAAGCCAACCTAGAGGCTCTGGAGCGGTATCGTACACTGTGCCAAACCATAGACTGTGAGTTTGAGGAAAAGGACGCCTATGTCTACACCCGAAATGACCCAAAGGCTATCGACAGGGAGCTGGCCGCGCTAGACAAGCTGGGGGTTGATGCCGAGGGTGCAACGGCACTCCCTCTCCCGTTTCCGGTTGCAGGGGCGGTGCGGTTTCCCCGCCAGGCGCAGTTCCACCCCTTAAAGTTTGTCACAGCGATTACCGATGGCCTGCCTATCTTTGAGCACACCAAGGTGCTGGAGCTGGCCCCCGGCAGGGCGGTGACAAACGGCGGCACGATCACGGCAGAGCATATCATTGTCGCCACCCATTTTCCAGTACTCAACAAGCATGGCGGCTATTTTATCAAGCTATACCAGGACCGCTCCTATGTGCTGGCCCTAAAGCGAGCTCCTGATGTACACGGGATGTATTTGGATGAGGAGGAGACAGGGCTCTCCTTCCGCAACAGCGGGGAACTCCTCCTGCTGGGGGGCGGTGGACACCGTACTGGAAAAAAGGGGGGCGGCTGGCGAGTTCTTGAGGAGTTCGCTCAACGCCACTATCCAAATGCAAAAATCATGGCCCGCTGGGCCACACAGGACTGTATGACGTTGGACGGTATCCCCTATATTGGGGCGTATGCCAAGCACACCTCCGGGCTCTATGTGGCCACTGGTTTTAATAAATGGGGGATGACCTCCTCTATGGCAGCCGCGTTGATCTTGACCGATCTGATACAGGGGAGAGAGAACCCCTATGTACAGGTGTTCTCTCCCGCCCGAAGCGTACTGCGGCCCCAGCTGGCGGTCAACGGGTGGGAGGCCGCCCTCAGCCTGCTGACTCCAACCAGACCGCGCTGTCCCCATATGGGCTGTGCGCTGCACTACAATCCAGAGGAGCGATCGTGGGACTGTCCCTGTCACGGCTCCCGCTTCCGGCCGGACGGCAGCCTGATCGACAACCCCGCAGCCGATGACAAAAGGATGTGAGCACACTGTACAACCATTTGCAGGGCGAGACCAGCCCTTATCTGCTCCAGCACGTAGAAAATCCGGTGGACTGGTATCCCTGGGGGGAGGAGGCTTTCCAACGGGCCAGAGAGGAGCAGAAGCCAGTTTTTCTGAGTATTGGCTACAGTACCTGTCACTGGTGCCATGTAATGGCCCATGAGAGCTTTGAGGATGCAGAGATTGCGGCCCTTTTAAACCGGTATTTTGTAGCCGTCAAGGTGGACAAGGAGGAGCGGCCAGACATCGACAGCATCTATATGACAGTCTGTCAGGCCTTGACCGGCAGCGGCGGCTGGCCCACCAGCGTCTTTATGACCCCCGATCAGAGGCCCTTTTTTGCGGGGACCTATTTCCCAAAAGACAGCCGGAGGGGCATGATCGGCCTGCGGGACCTGCTGACGCTGGTCCACGAGCGGTGGGAGGATGACCGAGAGGCCCTGCTGCGCCAGGGAATGGAGCTTATGGCCCAGCTGGATCAGAGCAAGACGGGGGGTAAAGCATGTCCAGAACTGCTGGAAACTGCGGTTGAGCTTTACAAACGGTCCTACGATCGAAGCTGCGGCGGTTTTGGCAGGGCGCCTAAATTCCCGGCCCCGCACAATCTGCTCTTCCTCCTCACCTACTATGAGCGGTGCGGCGACCCGGCCTGTCTGGAGATGGCCGAACATACCCTTGTGCAGCTCTACCGGGGCGGGATCTTTGACCACATCGGCTTTGGCTTTTGCCGCTATTCTACCGATCGGCAATTCCTGATCCCTCACTTTGAAAAAATGCTGTACGACAATGCGCTGCTGATTCTGGCCTATTGCAAGGCCTATACCTTGACGAAAAAAGACCTCCAGCTGCTGGCCGCAGAGCGGACCGCCCAGTATATTCTCCGGGAAATGACTTCACCTGAGGGCGGCTTTTACAGTGCCCAGGACGCAGACAGCGGGGGAGGAGAGGGAAATTACTATCTCTTTACACCGGCGGAGCTCACCGACCTGCTGGGGGAAACAGATGGCGCCGCGTTTAACCAGCAGTTTGATATCAGCCCAGTGGGGAATTTTGAGGGAAAAAGTATCCCCAATCTCCTGCACAGCGACCCGGAAGACCGATCCTTTGACCGCGCTATAGAGCCGGTCTATCAGTACCGCAGGCAGCGCTGCACACTGCCCCTGGACGATAAGATTCTAACCGCCTGGAATGGGCTTATGATTGCCGCCCTATGCCGTTTATACCAAGATACAGGGGCAAGCGCCTATTTGGAAGCGGCAAAACGGGCGGACCGATTTATCCAGGAACATCTGTGTCAGGACGGCACACTCTTCGTCAGTATGCGGGCTGGAAAACGGGGCGTCAGGGGATTTTTAGACGACTACGCCTCCTATCTGTTCGCCCAGCTGGCCCTCTACCACGCGACACTGGAGCGGAGCTATCTGGATCGGGCAGAGGTACTGTGTCAGGCGGTCAATCATAGGTTTCTAGATCGCGAAAAAGGCGGGTACTACTTCTATGACTCAGAGCATGAAGCACTGATCCTCCGGCCAAAGGAGACCTATGATGGGGCGATACCCAGCGGAAATGCGCTGATGGCCTGGAATCTTGTACGTCTGTCTCAGCTTGTTCCCACTGAGGCCTACCGGCAGATGGCAGAGCACCAGCTCAATTTCCTGGCCGGGGACGCGGAGCAGTATCCCCCTGGCTATGCCATGTTCCTGCTGGCCCTGCTGGACCAAAGGGACCCGCCCCCAAAGGTGACCATTGCAGGGGCGGAGCAGATGGATTGGACGGCGATCCCCCTTACCCTCCCGTCAGATACCATTGTGGTGCTCAGAGGTGCATCCGATCCGGATTATCCTCTGATAGCGGAAGCGCCTACCTTCTACCTCTGCCAGGGCCGCAGTTGTCTGCCCCCCACCAATCACCTGGACAATGTGATCCGCCGTCTCAAGCCTCCAGTGTGACCGGAGACGAGGGCTGTCCGCACAATTTGGGGCACTCCACAACATGGAAGAGGGTGGGGTTCCAAACGATTGAGCCGTTCGTAAAAGATAGAACGTAATTTTGGTCAGCAGGTTGGTCAGCTCCAGTTTCCAGAGGACGCCCGGCTGGCTGGCGCAGTCCAGGTTCCTGATGCGGGCGGGGCGGTTGACAATGACATGGTCGCTTTGAATGGTGATGATCCCCCAGTGGCCGGGCACCTTCCGCTCCGCCGATTGGAGGTGGCGGCCGACGACGATATAGCATTGCTCAAAAAAGCGGTCATAGGCCTTTATTTGACGGCCCAGCCGTTGGTAATTGTCCAAATCGCTTTTGATCTCGTAGCCCGTCAGGCAGTCTGTCACCGCCATCAGGTCGCACACCGCGTCGCAGATGCTTTTTTCCTGATAGCTCCGGATCTCACGGTTGGTTGCCCTCAGATAGGCGATTCAAGATGTTCTTGATTTCTTGCGCGTTCATACCGGCCTCTCCGTGATCGTTGTTTCAGAGCGTTCAACACAAGTCGAATGCCATTCAGAATACGCCTGCGCGTACTCCTTCGGAAAGTGCGCCTTATACCATGCCGCTTT